>JBDSIP010000044.1:0-10023 GCA_039917915.1 Thermoflexales bacterium | reverse complement strand
GGGCAGGATTCTCGGCGCCGGCGATTCGTATGCCATCCTCCAGCGCGGCTCGGTCGAACTCCACTTTTTTCTCTATCCGGACCTTGATCCCGCTGAGTCGTCGTTCGGCTGCTACATCCGGGTCATGGATGTCGAAAGTTTTCGCGATGCTTTTGCGGTCACTCAGTTGCCGGGCAGAGGGATTCCGCGCATGGACGCGCTGGAAAACAAGCCATGGGGGATGCGCGAGTTTGCCATCGTCGATCCAAATGGCAATCTGATTCGGATCGGACAGACACGGGTAACGTGATGCGAAGCTCGCGCGGGAATGACCGACGACATTTCCGGTTCGAAACAAGACATGCAATTGTTGTCCGCGCTCATCGTGACCGCCGCGACGGAGGGCCGCTTTGGCATTCGTCATCTGGTCTCCGGGTTGGTGAAGTGGCGGGTAGGTTCTGGCTGGATCCCGGCGCCAACCACCTCCAAAGCAGGATCCTGCGCATTCTGCAGGTTTAGTTTCGAAGTGATGCAATCCGCCTGTTGCCTCAGCGCCAACTCGCCTGGTAGTCCTGAACATATTGGCGAAAGGTTATCGGCTTGCGCCCTGTCAGCCGTTCCAGATCATTCGAGATTGGCGCTGCCATTCCAAAGCGGGTCGAGGTGTACAGGCCCAACATGACCATGGCGAACATCGGGGGCGTGCCCTGACGTAGGGTCTGGACAAGAAACCTCAGCGGGTTCGGGTTGCGGTAAGTGATTCGGCGTCCCAGCACCTCGCTCATGATGGCGGCGGCTTGCCAGTAGTCGAGCCCCTCGCTGCCGGTCAGGGCATAGTTTTTCCCCGCATGACCCGACTCCATCAGCGCCACCGCGGCCGCCCTTCCGATGTCGCGCGTATCGATGAAGCTGGTTCTGCCCTTGCCGACCGGAACAAAGATCTCATCTCGGTCCCTGATCTCTTTGCGGTGAGTGGTGTTCAGGTTCTGCATAAAGAAACTGCAGCGCAAAAAAGTGGCCGGCATTTCGATGCTCTTCAAGTAGGCTTCCACCTTGAAGTGGGGGACGTATTTTGCTTTCTCAATGCCGATTAGCGAAAGAAAGACCGTGTGCGCCACCCCCGCTTGTTTGGCCGCATCCATTGAGGGATTCATGTCGCGCCGAATATGGGTGATGGGGGGCGGTCGCATGTAGAACATGCTTTTCACGCTGTCGAAGGTTGCCCCATATGTGTCTGGGTTCGTGAAGTCAAAGCGCACCGCCTCGACCGTCTCGCCAAACCGGTCCTTTATTCTGGGGACGTCAATACTGGCCGCGCGGACTTTTCCGCCCCGGACAATGATTTGCTTGACAACTTCCGCGCCCACATTGCCGAGCGCACCGATTACGAGTATTGGGGACGTCATGCTGCGAACTCCATACTTGACATTATATAGACCGATTAGTATAATTCTGAGGGTCAGCCTGATTTGAAGGAGGACCAAAGCCATGAATCCTACAAAGGAGCACATCCTGGCGGCCACGGCCCGATTGTTTGAGCAGCAGGGTTATCACGCGACCGGTTTGAACCAAATCATCCGTGAGAGCGACACGCCAAGAGGTTCGCTGTACTACTACTTTCCGGAGGGTAAAGAACAGATCGGGACTGAAACAGCGCTCTGGTCGGCGGCCCAGATGGCCAAGCGGATTGCGACCGGATTATCACAGGCCGACGATCCAGCCGAAGCGGTACGGTCATTGGCGTTCGGGATTGCGGAAGCAGTCGAACGATCCGGGTTTGCAGCGGGCGGCCCTTTGATGATGCTGGCTGCTGAGAGCGCGGCGGGAAACGCGCGCCTCAATCTCGCCTGCCGCGAAGGCTATCGACAAATGCAAACCGTGTTTGACGAAAAATTATTCGGGAACGGCGCGCTTGCCGAATTTGTCCTGGCGGCGCTCGAAGGCGCGATTTTGCTCAGCCGCGTTCAACACACGGGCGATCCGTTGCGGCGTGCGGCGGAACAACTCTATTCACATATCAAGGAGAAACTGAAATGAAGATTATCGTATTTGGCGCTTCAGGTGGAACTGGGCTCGAAATTGTCAAACAGGCGCTGGACGCCGGGCATGAGGTCACAGCCTTCGCGCGGAACCCGGCAAAGGTGGCTGTCGAACATCCGAAACTCACCCGGGTTGCAGGTGATGTCATGAATGCCGCCGCAGTAAACCAGGCGATTGCGGGGCAGGAAGCGGTTATCAGCGCGCTGGGGCCCTCTCGGCCTCCAGTGCCGGGGATGATGGAGTCGGCGGCTAACCACATCGTCGGCGCCATGAAAAACGCGGGTATTCGCCGGCTGATCTCGACCACTGGCGCAGGCGTGCGTGACTCGAACGACCAGCCAAAGTTGATGGACCACATCATGAAGGCCTTGTTGACTCTGCTGGCGGGCGCTGTCCTGCGCGATTCGGCGGCCAATGTGGCCGTGTTGCGGGCCAGCAACCTGGATTGGACAATCGTGCGTTTTCCACGCCTGACGGATGGACCTCGGACTGGCAAGTATCGCGTTGGTTTTATCGGCAAGGATTCGGGCAGTCAACTCTCCCGCGCCGACGGCGCCGACTTTGTTGTGAAGGAACTCACCGAGCGAAAATTCGTCCGCCAGATGCCTGTGGTAAGTTATTGACGACTTGAGCGGGCGGCCCGAAACGACCTTGCCCCTCATTCCGGCAGAGTGGCCCTATCGTGGAGGAACCGATGCAACCGAAAACCCTATCGACACTCGAAGTGATCTATGACAACTGGCGGGGCTATTCTGAAAAGTTGCGCGATTGCATCGCGCCGCTGACGGATGCGCAGATTTCGCTGCAACCTGCGCCGCGGATGTGGCCTCTGTCACAGATTGCCCAGCACATCATTTCGGTCCGGGCGGGTTGGTTTAGCGGGACCCTGCAGGATGCCGACGAGACGATGACGGCGTACATGGCGTGGGGCCAGCGCGATTCGCCGGACCGAAGCGCGGCGGAACTGGTCCGCGGCCTCAATGACACGTGGGCGTTCATCGAATCCCGCTTGCAGCGCTGGACGCCCGAAGACTGCGCCATGACCTTCCCGGATGAGTGGGACGGGCAGGTGACTCACGTGTCGCGGAGCTGGGTGATCTACCACGTGCTGGAGCACGATCTGCATCATGGCGGCGAAATCTCGTTGATCCTGGGCATGAACGGCTTGGGCGGCCCTGATCTTTGAACCGGGCTGCGCCGACGGCGCGGTTCGTAGAACAGACAGGCAAGCGGAATCCATGAGCACGTTTGCCCTGATTCACAGCCCAATTTGCGGGACCGAAACATGGCTCAGTACCGCGACCGCTCTGGAGGCCCGCGGGCATCGCGCGTTTGTTCCGCTCCTTTTGGATGACGAGGCTTATTCACTTCCTTTGTGGCGGCAGAATGCGGACGCGATTGCGCTCGCCTTCAGGCGAAGCGCGATGACCGAACCGATCATCTGGGTGGCACACAGCGGTGCGGGATTCCGGCTGCCGGCATATCGCGCGGCTTGTGCCCAACCGGCCGGTGGATACATATTTGTCGACGCCGGACTGCCGGCTGCTGGATTGAGTCAGCTCGACACTATGCGGAGCGAAAGCGCTGCTCTTGGTCGCGAGTTGTTGGCCCATCTTGAGTCAGGCGGCGTCGCCCCGAACTGGACAGACGAGGCGTTGCGGGAAGTCCTGCCTGATGCAGCGCATCGCGCGCTCGTGCTCAACGGGTTGAGGCCCAGGGGACTGCGTTACTACAATGAGCCAATATATGTTCCGGAGTCGTGGCCCGATGCGCCATGCGCGTATCTCTTGTTTCAGGGCGAGAGCTATGGCACATACGCCGAACTTGCCGCCGGGAAGGGATGGCGGGTCAGGCGGATCGATGCAGGGCACTTTCATATGCTGGTCGATCCCGGTGCGGTAGCGGAAGCGCTCATTGCGCTAGCCGAGACTATGTAGCTGGCCAAGTCGCCTCCAGTCAACGGACATGTCCCGGCTCTACTGGGCGCCAACCGAACAGGAGGAAGGGTGAGTATTGAATCGGAAACCACCGTGCTGCCGCGATGAAAGCTGAGGATGCGCTCGCGCTATACACCGTGCTCTGCGAACACGGCGTGCGGGTCTGGATCGATGGCGGCTGGGGCATCGACGCGCTGCTCGAACAACAGACCCGATCACACAAGGATCTCGACGCCTTCGTCGCTCTTGATGACCTCGCGACTATGGCGAGGGTGCTCCGTCTGCAAGGCTTCTTCTTGAAGGTGATCTGGAGCGAGAACCGCTGGGTCCCGCACGATCAGCGCGTGCCTCTGATAGGACGGGCCGGGACGGGACACGAGATCGCCACTGCATTTGTGCTGATGGATGGGCTTGGACGCGAGATTGACTTCCATGTGATCCGCATCGACACACGCGGTTTTGGAACGCCGGCCTGGGAATGCAGCCTGGCCTTTTCGCCCGACGCCCTGACGGGTCGGGGCGTGATCCTGGGATCGCCGGTCAAATGCCTCTCGGCAGCGATGCAAATGCGCACCCACTCCGGCTATCCGCTTCAGCCCAAGGATATCCAGGATTTGCTGCTACTGCGCGATCGTTTTGGCGCGGAGGGGCGCGACCTGGCGCCGCCATAGAATAGGCCCATGATTTTCGAGTTCAGCGGCCCGATCTGGTATTGGCGCGGCCCGGCCCCGCATCACTTCGTGACGGTTCCAGAGCCGGAGTGCCACGCGCTGAAAGCCATTTCAAGCTCGGTGACCTATGGCTGGGGGATGATCCCGGTCAAGGCGCGGATCGGCAAGACCGAGTGGAAGACGTCCCTGTTCCCGAAGGATGGCCGCTACATCGTGCCGATCAAAACGAGCGTCCAGAAAGCCGAAACGATCGGGGCAGGCGATGCCGTGATGCTGCGGCTTGAAGTGGGATAGACCCGTGGGAATGTTCCAAGCGTAACGATGCAACTATGGAGAAACTTTCTATGGCAAAGCAACCCGAATTCAACAAATACCTGCCCCTCGAGACATGGTTCCGCGCGCGACCAGCCCGGGCAAAGAAGATCGAGCTGACCTTCGATCAGGTTGAAGCGATTCTGGGAGCGCCGTTGCCCGCGTCAGCCACCAAACTGAAAACCTGGTGGACAAATGTTCAACCCAAGATCCAGAGTCATCGGACGGCCTGGCTCAATAATGGCTGGAAGGTGATGGAGTTTGACCAGCAAGCCAGGTGGGTACGCTTCGCTCGGGATTGAGCGCTGAACCCGGCAGCCCTCGGCAGGCCAATCTGGTGGAATGGCGAATTGCGCGGGCCGATCAGGCGTATCCGTGAAGCATATCTTGCTGGTCACCGGCGGCAGCCGCGGTATTGGCGCCGCCACGGCTCGGCTCGCCGCGCAACGCGGACACGCGGTGTGCATCTCCTATTTGCGCAACAAGACTGCGGCGGATGCCGTCGTGGGTGGCATTGTCGCGAATGGCGGGCGCGCAGTTGCGATTGCGGCTGACGTGGGGATCGAAGCGGATGTGATCCGCTTATTTGAAGAGATCGATGCCCAATATGGGCCAATCACGGCGCTGGTCAATAATGCCGGCATTCTTGAACAACAGATGCGGGTGGATCAGATGGATGCGGTCCGCTTGCATCGAATCCTTACGACCAATGTTGTGGGATCCTTTCTGTGCGCGCGCGAGGCCGTGCGCCGAATGTCAACTCGCTACGGTGGGCGAGGCGGCGCAATCGTGAATCTATCGTCCGGCGCAGCGCGTCTGGGCGCTCCTGGCGAATACGTGGACTACGCGGCCTCCAAAGGCGCCATCGACACGTTCACGATTGGATTGGCCAGGGAAGTGGCGGATGAAGCCATTCGGGTGAATGCGGTCCGGCCGGGCGTGATCTACACCGAAATTCATGCCGACGGTGGCGAACCACAGCGGGTTGACCGGCTCAAGGCATCCGTGCCAATGCAACGCGGCGGCCAGGCGCAAGAAGTGGCGCAGGCGATCATGTGGCTCTTGTCCGAGGAGGCGTCCTACGTCACCGGGGCAATACTCGATGTGACCGGCGGGCGCTGAGGGCGCGCTGTGGCGCGCTCGTCATGAGACATGCGTGAAGTGTGTCGCGTTCGCGCAGCGAGTGCTGGACGGCGCCCTGCGCTCGGACTCGGTCGCGGAGCGACCGCATGAAGATAACCGTGGGTTGCAACCCACGAGCGCTTCGCGCGGGCGGGGCGTCGCATGAATCGCGTCGCGCTGGAAATTGAGACTCGGGATCCGCGGGTTGAAACCCGCGGCTACCAGCATGCCATCGCTCCGCGACGACATGAGCTGCCCCTTTTTTGCCTTAAGCCCGTCCGCGGACATTGCGACTTTGCAGGAGCCATGGCGCGCGCAAGTTGGCCGCTGGCGCAGTTGGTATGTCGATGCTAAACTCACCCTCATCTTTTCGTCAAGGCGTTCGACTGCAACCGTTGTTCTAGAAACGATCCCATGACGAAGAAATGCGGGCAATTCGGACGAGGCAACGGGCGTGAAATCGCCCGTTTGTTTTTCTTATCGCCCATAGGGTCAGTCCGGTCGGGAGGGGAATTTCAGATGGAAGTCAATCGACGCCGCAAACTCAGAATTGCGCTTGCTATCGGAATTGGCGCGCTGGTGTTTGCCGCAGTCGGTGCGCAACGCCTGTCCGCCCAGGGCCTGGGGCCGGCCACGTTGCAGGACGCCTGGGCGCGCACGGAAAAAGCGGGGAAATACCAGTTCGAGACGCGCCTGGCTCAGACCACCCTGCCGGCGGCGCGGATCACCGCCGTCGGCCAGAAGGCGCGCACCCAGACCGTGCTTGCCAAAGGCGTGAGCGACCGGGCCAAGGGCCAGCTCGAGCTGATGATGTGGGATGACCCTAGCGTCGTGAACAAGCCCGAGAACGCGCTTGAGGTCCGCATCGACGGGCTGCAGGCCTATGGGCGGACGTCGAAAGCGGCCGAATGGCGGCCGCTGGGCGAGATGAGCACTGCCTTTGCCCCCTCCGGCGACGCGGCGGCTTTTCTCTCGGCGGCTGAAAATGTCGTCTTCCTCGGCCGCGATCGGCGCGAGCTGCCGACCGCGAGCGGCGTACCGGCGAGCATCACCTACGATCGGTATCGCTTCACCCTGAACGGGGAGCAATACGCCGATACGCTGCGCCGGCAGATGCAGGAGCAGCTTTTGCGCAGCGGCGACCTGCCTGCGGGGATGAAGCTCAGCGCCAGCGATCAATTCCGGCGCATGGTCAGCGTGGGCGAAGCCTGGATCGACGCCACAGGCCTGCCGGTGCGTCTGACGCTCGACATGGAATACCCGCTGCAGGCCAATGGCGAGCGGGTGAAGACCAACGTCACCACGACCTTTCTGGGCTTTGAAGACCCGCCCAAGGCCGGATTCGGGGGCGAGCTCAGCCAACTGGGCGAGCGCCTGTCAAGCGCAATTGTGGCGATCGACTGGGGCCGCGCGGCGCTGGATGGCGGCGTGCCGCTGCTGGTCATCCTCATCGGGTTCAGCATGATCGCGTGGCGGCCGAAGCGCGCGGCCAAGCCGCTGGCCGCCTTTCTGTCGCTGCAGATGGCGATTGTGCCGCTCGGCTCCGATTTCACCCTGCGCCAGATGCAGCGCCTGTATGAGAAGTACCCCCAATTGACCGGAGCCGCCGCGCAGACGGCCAAGTCCGGAAGTGGGGAAAGCGATGCGTCGCAGAGCGACGCGCCCGCGCCCTTTGACACGAGTCGCCCGCCACTGGCAGCAAGCCTGCGGGCGGCGGCGGATGAGAAAACACCGGTACTTGTTGCCACGCGCCCGCCCTTGCCAGACGCGAACGACAAGCCGGTTGAGCCCACCCGTGGCGCGCCGGGGCTGCTTGCCCCCCTGGCCGATGGTCCGGACGCGGACGAGGACGGCCTGGAGGATAGCCTCGAAGGCACGTGGGGGACGAACGCGAATCTGGCCGACCACGACGGCGATGGCCTGGCGGATGGCGCGGAAGTGGCCCTGTGCCCCAACCGCAGCGCCTACAACGCCGGGACCAACCTGAATGATCCGGCCTGCGCCGACCCCTATTACGCCGATACCGATCTCGATGGCCTGACCGATGGCGAAGAAGTGCTGTATCTGGGGACGCTCCCGCAGCAAAAGGACACCGATCTGGATGGGATCACCGACGGGGCCGAAGTCAAGGGCTTTCTCATGCCCGGCGGCGTCACCCGGCGCTGGTCTGACCCGCGCAACCCGGACAGCGATGGCGACGGGATACTCGACGGGGTCGAGTGCCCGGCCATGCGCCGGCCCGCGGTGACCGCAGACTATCGAGGGAGCGCCAGCGGAAACAGCCCGTGGACGAGCGTCATCCAGTGCAACGATACCGATGGCGACGGCACCCCCGACATCTTCGACCTGGACAGCGACAACGACGGCGCGCCGGATGGGATCGACCAGGCGCCCACCCGCGCGTTTGGCCTGAGCGCGCCCTTCAGCCGCACCCAGCCGCTCAACTTGCGGCTGGAGGATCTGTCGGCCAACCGCCCGGTGATGGTCGATTTTCAAATCCGGCCGGTCGTCCCCGAGCATCTTTCATACGCCCTCAACGTGCTGGACTGGCCAAGCGGCGACTTCGATGGGCAGATTCAGCGCGAGCGCGAGACCACCTTCGGCGACACGGGCAGCAGCGACGATCGCGGCTTCCGGGGCGACATGCGGCTGACCCCGATGCTGGAGATCACCCTGCCCGGCGACACGCTGGATCTGCCCCGCACAACGCCCTCGGCGACCATCCCGTTGCGCACGGGCGGGCGGATCATGGGCTCGGTGGCGCTGCAACCGAACAACACGGCCATGACCCTTACCGTGGTTAGCATCGCTGGCATTTTGCCCGGCGCGCTCTCCATCGGCAAAGGCAAGTGCGAATCCAGCACACTCGTCTGGTCAGGCGCCGCGCAGACGGGTCTGGTCTATGCCCAGAATGCGAAGCTGGCCGATTACGCCAACGGCGGGCACGTCCTGAAGCTGGTCTTGAGCAGTGTGACCTATTGCACCCCCATTCCCAAGCTGGTGAAGGGGACTGACAAGCTGACCATCCTGCTCGAAGAGCCGGTGCAGGCGTTTGGCACGCTTCAAATGACGCACTCGGGCAGCCCGACCTTCAAGTTCAATTTCACGGCGCCCGGCGCGTACTCAGCCACGGTCTCGAGCGGGGACTGCGGCGACGCGGGCGCAGCCACGTTCAGCCTGCCCAGCGTGACGCCGGCGACGCCGATCGTCATCCCGGTCAGTCTGATCAGCGTCGTGGATGGCGCGCATAGTGTCCGGCTGAAGCGCTCGGGCGAGACGATCCTGTGCGAGCCGCTCGGCAACATCGTCAACGGCAGCCTTTCGACGATGATCGACGCGCCCAAGCTGGCGAGCTTCCAGATCAACGTCAGCGAAAACGCCGACGGTACGCTCTCGGCCTTTGTGCCGCTGGGGATGGCGGTGGATGCCCAATCGGGCAAGACCGAGGCCTTCCAGGGCCGGATGTTCTATCAGCACAACACCTCGACGCCGATCAGCCACACGGTGAACCTGGTCTGGCTGGTCACGGTTCTGACCGATTACTGTCCCGAGGCCAACTGCAGCAACCCGGGGTCGGTCCTCGATCAGCCTCGGGTCGTGCACCAGTTCCGCGACGAGTCGTGGGTGGTGACCGGGCTCGGGGTGAGCGAAGAACTGGGCGTCGACGTGGCCCTGGTCTACGAAGATCCGGCCACGGAGACCGACACCGCCGCCGAGCGCGACGCGCACTTGATCGAGTGGAACGACAACCTGTGGCATCTCGCCAACGGGATGCAGCGCATCTTTGTGCAGGGGGGCGACTGCGATTCGGGCAACACCCCGACCTGCTCCGGGACGCCTAACGGACAGCGCGACTTGAAGGTCTTTGACATCAAGACGCGTTGGGATATCGGGGCCGGGGCTACTATCACCCAGCGCTGGGGGATCGCCTCGGACGCGTTGAACGTGGTCACGAGCACCTT
>JBDSIP010000043.1:0-2635 GCA_039917915.1 Thermoflexales bacterium | reverse complement strand
TGTTCGAAGCACGCCTTCATCACTTGATCGCGAAGGGCCTCGTCCTCGCGCTTCGTCTTCGGGTCGGCGATAAACTCGAGGCCGATCATCATGCCCCGGCCGCGCACATCGCCCAACCGTGGGAACTCCGCCGCGACTTCCTTCATTCGCTCGATCAGATAACCGCCGGTCGCGCCCGCGTTCGACATCAGCCCGGCCTCGACCAGATCCAGGGTGACCATGGCCGCGGCGGCCGAAACAGGGTTGCCGCCAAACGTTGTGCCGTGCGCGCCAACCGGCCAGGTGTTGAGCTTCTCCTTGAACAAGGTGGCGCTGATGGGGTAGCCCGAGGCCAGGCCCTTGGCCAGGATGACGATATCGGGCGTCTGCATCGCCTCATGCTCGAAGGCGAAGAATTTGCCGGTCCGCCCGACCCCGGTCTGGACCTCGTCGGCGATGACGAGGATGCCGTATTCGGCCATCAGCGACTGCAGGCCCTTGAGAAATCCGCGCGGCGGGACGATGTATCCGCCCTCGCCCTGCACGGGCTCGAAGACGACGGCAGCCACATCCTCGGGCGGCAGACTGGTCTTGAAGAGATGGCGGATGTGCTCAAGCACGGCGTCGCCAACCGACTCGGGGCTGGCTCCGAACACCGGGCGATACATGTTCGGATAGGGCACATGGGTGACCGGATAGGCCATCGGGCCAAAGCCCTTGCGGTACTTGGTCGAGGACGCGGTGAGCGACAGCGCGCCGACACTGCGCCCGTGAAACGAGCCGGTGAAGGCCATGAAATACGGGCGGTGGGTGTAATAACGGGCGAGCTTCAGCGCCGCCTCGACTCCCTCGGTGCCCGAGTTGCCAAAAAAGCAGCGAAACCCGCCGCCAAGTTTGTTTACCAGGCGCTCGGCCAGGGTCGGGAGCGGCTCATGCGGGAAGAGGGTCGAGCAGGTGTGCATGAGTTTCTTGCTCTGCTCGGTGACGGCCGCGACGATGGCCGGGTGGGCGTGCCCGGTGGTGTTGACGGCGATGCCCGCCATCATGTCCAGGTAGGTGTTGCCATCGACGTCCCGCAGCCAGACCCCCTCGCCCGATTCAGGCACCAGCGGGATGGGATGGGAATTGGACGTGGAGCTGAGCATGCGGTCGCGCTCAATCAACGCGCGCGCCTTTGGGCCAGGGGGAGGGGTGAGGATTTCGGGTCGCATCATGGCGGTTTTTCGCGCCGACGAGTCGGGTCGTGCCCGCGAAGACGAAGGCGCGAAGACAAGCCCGCGGATGGCAGAGGAACGGTTTCACGCGGCAAAAACCGCGTGCTCGTATTGTAGTCCGCTGGCGGGCCGGGTGACCTGTCAGGTCAGAGCGCGGGCGGGATGACCTGTCAGGTCGGCCTTCCGGGCCGCTATTTCAGGCCAAGCGCATCCCGGATTTCGCGCTCAATGATGCGGGCGCTGCCTTGCGCGCGTAAGGTCGGCGAGACCATTCGATTCTTGGTGACCGCCAACGCGAACCCGCAGTCCGGGTCGGCGAAACCGCTGTTGCCGCCCGCGCCGGGGTGGCCAAAGGCGGTTTGGCTCACGCTCATAGGCGAATCGGCATACCCGCCAAACCAGCCCAGCAACTTGGGGGTGGGCGTGCCCAGCGCCGCGTCGACCTCCGAAGTCTGCACCTGGGTGGCGATGGCGATGCGAATGGCGGGCAGGAGCCGCGCACCGCCATCCACCGGCACGCCGATCAGGGCCGCATACATCCGGGCCAGCGCGCGCGCGCTCATCACCCCGCCCGAAGCCGGCAATTCGGTGACCCATGCCCTCGGATCGTTCGCGCCAACATGCAGCGGAACCACCTGCAGCGGGATGGCTTTGAAAATAAGGGCATCAAGCGGGGGTAGCGGCAGCTCGGGGTTTGGCGGCGCACTCTCATGGCGGGCGATACGGGAGAAAACATCGCGCCTGGCGCCGATGAAGAGCGAATCCGAGCCGCCCAGGGGGCGAGCAATCTCTTCGGCCACGATACGGCCAACCGACCGGCCGTCGACGCGCCGAATGATCTCGCCCATAATGTTGCCAAAAGTGAACGCGTGATAGCCCGTCAGGGTGCCCGGCGCCCACAGCGGCTCGGCCTGCTCGATCCAGGCCCGCATGCGATCGGTGTCCAAAAGTCCATCCCGAGTAATCCCGGGCGGCACATGCGGCAAGCCGGCCTGATGGCACAGCGCCTGACGGACTGTGATCGTCGCCTTCACAGCGGCGGCCGGTCCCGAGGCGAACTCGGGCCAGTAGCGGGTGATGGGCAGATCGTAATCAAGCAGACCGCGCTCGGCCAGCAGATGCACAACGGTCGTCGTGATTCCCTTCGTGCACGAGAAGGTGACGAAGAGGGTGTCGCCGTTGACCATTCGGCCGGTCTCAGCGTCGGCGAGCCCGGACCAGGCGTCCACGACGAGTTCCCCATCGAGATAGGCGGCGACCTGCAGACCGCGCTCAACGCCCCGTCCGGTGAGGTCGTCGATCACCGCCTGGGTCCGCGCTTGGGCGTTGCTCATTTGGCTATCGTAGCTCAAACCGCGCAGCGTTCAAGTGTGCGCGGGGCCCGAATCCGCAGTTCTCAATCTCGCTGAGGAAATATTCGGGAGCGCAAATCCTCGGCGAGG
>JBDSIP010000042.1:0-5818 GCA_039917915.1 Thermoflexales bacterium | reverse complement strand
CGCAGGCCCGAATGAGTCCGGGTACGCCGTCGACTGGATTGAGCAGGCGTTGACCGCGATGTCCGCTGAGCAACGCGCATGCGTGGCGATTCCGGCACTATTCGAAAACGGCATGGACCGGCTCGCTGCCTTCCTCGGCTGCTCCCCGGCCCAGGCAATGGCGCTGCGCGGGCAGGTGATGGGTCGCCTGCGCGCCACCTTATCGGAGGCCGACACCGATAGCATCAAAGCCAGCGCGCCCGTCCTGAGTGAGGCCGCTCTCATCGACGCCCTCACTGATGTCGCCGACCGCGCCCTGTCCGAAACAAATCGGCCCCGGATGGTTTGGACTGCGAGGATCTGGCTCCGGCGCGTGGTGATGCTCACCATCGCGGCGCTTGTGTTGGCTCCGGGAGTTGTCCGAATTGTGTTTGCGCCCCTGGGTGCATCCTGGCAGGAATTCGGCGCCATCGAATTTATTGACGGCCGACTGCGACGCATTGGCCGGGGCAGTGTCACTGCGGCGCAGTGGTCGCCCGATGGCATGCGGATCATCCTGGCCACAACGACCGGGCTCTACGCCGTCGAGGCCGCCACCTTGCGTCCAGTTGGTTACGCCCCAACCGAACCGGGAATCCGTTTGCTCGGCTTCAACCAGGCGGGCACCCAAATCGCCACCTGGCGCGATGGCGCGCTTGTCCTGCGCGACTTTATAGACTTGCGTCCGGTGTACACCGCCGCAGCGTTGGAGTGGCGCGGCGCCACCACCGTCGCCTGGGACTGGACGCATGAGACGCTGGCCGTCGGCCAATCGCAAGACGTGGCGCTCATTGAGCCTCGCGCGGGCGGGCGCCACAGGTTGTATTCCATCGCATCGGCCGCCACCCACCTGCGATTCAGTCCGGATGGCGGCTGGCTTGCGGCCACGACCGCTATGCCGGAAACCCTGCTCATCAAGACGGATGGCGCGCGCATGTTCGGGATCGGCGGCAACGCCCACGCACCCATCGCCACGGCCTTTAGCGGCGACGGCCGTCATCTGATCGGGGTCTTCGGCGATGGCCTTGCGGTGGCCGATTTTGACCAGCGCGCATGGGTAATGAAGATCAACCAATCCGGCCTCACGCCGTCGTTATGGTTCAGCGCCGATGGCAAACACGCAATCGTCGGCGCGGCGTCGGCGATCACCGCCTCCTCAGAAGTGTTGACGTTCAACCTTGATACTGGCCAGGTGACGCGGTCGCGCGGCATGCCGGGCGACCGCTCTATTGGTGTCATGGCTGTGCGCGAGGACGGCGCGCGCGTCTTGATCATTAACGCGGATGGCCTGTCGATCTGGGATCTCAACACGGGTGCGCTCATCGCCGCCAGCGTTGACTTCGCCCCACCCCTGCGCGCTGATTCGCCCGCGCCGGTGCGCTTCTCGGACGACGGACGCCATCTTGTCGCGCCGGACGCCTTTGGCGGCATGCGCGTTTTGGTTGCTGCGTCAGGCCGCACCGAACGCGCGTTCAACGAATTCGCCGATCCCTTTGTCGAGGCGATCTTCAGCCCCGACGGCCAACGGATCGTGGCCGAATACGAATCCGGAGTCGGCTTGCGGCCTCTTGCGCCGGGCGATCGAACCCGCCAGCGTGAGCCGGCCCTGTATGTCTTCGACGTGGCGAGCGGCCGCACAACGCACGTCTTCCCGGGCGCCCGTCAGCCCCAGTTCATCGCGCCATCGCTTGTATCGTACTTGCCGTCCGAACGCAGCGAGTTGCGCGCATACGACTTTTCGACCGGGATGAACCAGGCCTGGACAGGCGTGCGCGCCGAACATCCAAACGCCTTTGTCGCATCTGCAGACGCGACCCGGGTCGCCGTGTTGACCGATCGCACGCTTGAACTCTGGGATCCCGCGACGGGTCTACTCTGGCGGTCGCCCCTCGCCACGACAGCCATTGACCGAGGACTGCTGGGCCGTCCACTGGCCATGTCCAGCGACGGGCGGATCATCGCCGTGGCAGAACCCAGCCTGGGCATCCGTGTCTACGCCGGCGAAACCGGCGTGTTTCGGGGCCTGTTGGCGCGGCCAATCACAGTGACCTTTGACTCCAGCCTTGAGAATCCGCTCAAAGTTGCCGCAAGCGCCGATGGGCGCTGGTTTGCGACGGTCGACAATCGCCCAACGTTCGCAAACACGGGATCGTCGACCCTGACCGTGTGGCGCGCCGACACGCTTCGCGCCGTCCAGACTCGCGCGTACGACCAGATGCGTGTGACAGGCATCGCCTTCAGCCCTGACAACCGCAGGCTGGCCGTGCTGCGCGCCGATTACGTCATCGACCTGCTTGAGCAGCCTTACGACCGCTGACAGCTCAGTGAGCACACAGGGACGAAATCACAACCCCGCGAAAGCGCGGTATTTGTGATTTCGCCGAATTTTATTAGGATCGCTTCCAGGGCTGTGTCAAACCGGCGGACCGCGATGGTATTCTTGTAAACTGAAAACGCTCAACTCGTGGTTCTGCAGCGACCGAATTGCGCTGACCGCCGCTGTCGCGGCGCTGAGGGTGGTCAGCAGCGGAATCTTGTGCCGCAGGGCTGCGATACGCAGGCGCTGGCTATCATCAAAGGCCTGCCGGCCCAGCGGCGTGCTGATGACAAGATCGACCTGGCCCGTCGAGATCAGATCAACCGTGGTGGGTTGAGCCTCGCTGGCTTTATTTATCACCGCTGCCTTGATCCCCATGCGCTCGAGGGCCTGGGCGGTGCCGGCGGTGGCAACTATGTCGAAGCCGAGCCGGCGCAGATCACGAGCGATCTTGCCCACCGCGCCCTTGTCATAGTCGTTGACGGTGATCAGGACGGTCCCGGAAACCGGAAGCGGCTCGCCGGCGCCGAGCTCTGCTTTGACATAGGCCTGGCCAAAAGTCGCCGCGCACCCCATAACTTCGCCGGTGCTCCGCATCTCGGGTCCGAGCGTCACGCGCGCGCCGGGGAACTTGCCAAAGGGCAGCACGACCTCCTTGATAAAGAAGCCGTTCAGCTCGGGCTCATGGATGAATCCGATCTGCTCGAGCGTCTCGCCGGCGGCGATCCGGGCGGCGATCTTGGCCAGCGGCGCCCCGGTGGCCTTGCTGACGAACGGCGTCGTCCGGCTGGCGCGCGGGTTGACCTCAAGCACGTAGACCTCTTCGTGATGGATGGCGAACTGGGTGTTCATCAGCCCGCGCACGCCGATCCGGAGCGCGATGCGCTCGGTGTAATCGCGGATCGTGTTCAGGTGGAACTCGCTGACCTTGATCGGCGGGAGCACGCAGGCGCTATCGCCGCTATGCACCCCGGCCTCCTCAATCTGCTCCATGATTCCGCCGACAACTACGCGCTTTCCGTCGCAGACCGCATCGACATCCAGCTCGAAGGCGTCCTCGAGATAACGGTCGATCAACACCGGAGCGTTGGGCGACACGCGGGTGGCTTCGGCGATGAAGCGGGCCAGATCCGTGTCGTCATAGACGATGCCCATCGCCCGCCCGCCGAGGACATATGACGGGCGCACAAGCACCGGATAGCCGATCCGAGCCGCCACCACGCGCGCATCCTCGATTGACATGGCCGTGCCGTTCTCAGGCTGTGGAATCTCGAGCTCATCCAGTACGGCGGAGAAGAGCTTGCGATCCTCGGCCAGGGCGATGGCCTCGGGCGACGTCCCCCAGATCGGCACCCCGGCGTCCTTGAGCGACTGAGCCAGATTCAGCGGAGTTTGACCCCCGAACTGAGCGAGGGCGGGTACCACCAACGCGCCATCGCGCGATTCGGTGTCGTGGATATTCAGGACATGTTCAAGGGTCAAGGGCTCGAAATACAGCCGGTCAGCCGTGTCGTAGTCTGTGCTGACCGTCTCAGGGTTGCAGTTGACCATGATGGTCTCCCAGCCTGCCTCGCGCAGCGCATAGCAGGCATGCACACAGCAGTAGTCAAACTCGATCCCCTGCCCGATCCGGTTTGGGCCGCCGCCCAGGATCATGATTTTCTTGCGCGCGGTGGGTTCGGATTCGTCAAAACCCTCGTAATGGCTATAGAGATACGGGGTGTTGCTCTCGAATTCCGCCGCGCAGGTATCGACCCGGTAGAAGGCCGCCCGGACATCCAGGGCCTTGCGCCGCACCCGGACGTCCAGCATCGTGGCAACGCCACCGCCCGCAGGTTGAAGGAGGCGCGCGATCAGGAGGTCTCCAAATCCTTCGCGTTTGGCGCGCAGAAACAGGTCTGCCGAAATGGTGTCAAGCGTCTCAACGGCGAGGGCCCGTTCGGTCTCGATCATCTGCTGAAACTGGGCGACAAACCACGGATCAAAGCGGGTGGCCTCAATAATCTGGCTGGCGCTCGCGCCGGAGCGCAGCGCGTCAAACACATCGAAGAGCCGGGTCGCGGTCGGCCGGCGCATTGCTTGAAGCCGGGCCGCGAGATTTCCCTGGGGCGGCGGCCACGCGCCATACAGCCCGGCCTTTCCGATCTCGAGGCCCTGAGCCGCCTTGTTCAGCGCCTCCTTGAAGGTCCGCCCGATCGCCATGACCTCGCCCACCGATTTCATCTGCGGGCCAAGCGTGTCGTCGGCGCCCTGGAACTTCTCAAACGCCCAGCGGGGAAACTTCACGACAACATAGTCGAGCGACGGTTCGAACGAGGCCGGCGTCTTCAGGGTGATGTCGTTGGGTATTTCATCCAGCGAGTAGCCCACCGCAAGCAGCGCCGCGATCTTGGCGATGGGGAAGCCAGTGGCTTTGCTGGCCAAGGCCGATGAGCGCGAGACGCGCGGGTTCATTTCGATCACAAGGGTCTCGCCATTGGCTGGATTGACGGCGAACTGGACATTGCTGCCGCCGGTCGCAACCCCGACCGCGCGCATGACGATTCGGGCCATGTCGCGCAGGCGCTGCAGCTCCTTGTCGGTCAGGGTCAGGGCCGGGGCGACGGTGACGCTGTCGCCGGTGTGGACACCCATCGGGTCGATGTTCTCGATCGAGCACACGACCACGAAGTTGTCCCGCTGGTCGCGCATGACCTCGAGCTCGTATTCCTTCCAGCCCAACACGCTCTGCTCGATCAGCACCTGATGGGTCGGGCTCTCGCGCAGGCCGTGAGCGCACTTGTCACGGAGTTCCCCTTCGTCCCAGGCCACGCCGCCGCCGCTCCCTCCGAGGGTAAAGGACGGGCGGATGAGGACGGGGTAGCCGATCTCTGTGGCGAGTGCGATCGCTGCGTCCACCGTCTTGACCGTGTCGCCGCGTGCGACGGCCAGCCCATGCGCGAGCATCGCTTCCTTGAAGAGCTGGCGGTCCTCGGCGACGTTGATCGATTGCACGCTGGCGCCAATGAGCTGAACGCCATACCTGGCAAGGATGCCTTGTTCATCGAGGGCGATGGCCAGATTCAAGGCCGTCTGGGCCCCGACGGTCGGCAGCACGGCGTCGGGCTTTTCCCTGGCGATGATGAGCTCGAGCACTTCCGGCGTGAGTGGCTCGACATAGGTCGCGTCGGCGAACTCGGGATCGGTCATGATCGTGGCCGGGTTCGAGTTGACCAGGATGACGCGATAGCCCTCGCGGCGAAGCACCTTGCAGGCTTGCGCGCCAGCATAGTCAAATTCACACGCCTGGCCGATGACAATCGGCCCGGACCCGATCACAAGGATGGAATGGATGTCTGTTCTTTTCGGCATGGTGGCCCGCCAGGGCGGGCGCCAGTTTATCAGGCGAAATAGCCGAAGGCGTTCTCCCTTGAAGCTATCCCCAAAAACAATGGGTCGAGATCACCCTTTCCGCGCGAAGCGCGGGGATGGTGATCTCGACCC
>JBDSIP010000041.1:0-3237 GCA_039917915.1 Thermoflexales bacterium | reverse complement strand
CGCCGACGTGGTGACCGGCAAACTGGACGTGCGCGAGGCGGCAGCGCGGCTGCCGGTGGTCGAAGGAACCGAACCCATGGAGGATGTCACCGTCCCCGAGGACGAGATCGAAATCGAATACGGGGTCAGCGGCGCATGAGCATGCGCTACGTTTCGCTTTGCTAATGTTGTACGATTTCCCGGCCTAACAAAGGATTTATCAAAGACCCAAACAATGGAATGGCTAGAATTCCCAAGATTGGAATAGACCCGAAGACCGTGTGATGGAAGCGAAACTGATCAAAACCGAGGCGGATCATGACCGCGCGCTGGCGCACATTGAGACCCTCTTTGATGCCCGGCCCGGCACGCCCGAGGGCGAGGCGCTGGACCTTTGGGTGACCCTGGTTGAGCTCTACGAGGAGCAGGCATTTCCCATCCCTGCGCCCGATCTCCTTGCGCCGCCGCTCGGCGACGCGCCTAAACCGTGGTTCAATCAAACCAATTCCGATTGCAATAAAGGATCACCATGAGTGACAAAGTGAACCCCGACAGACTACTACTGCGCGAGATTCGGCTGACGAACTTTCTATCTTTCGGCCCGGAGGCCGCTGCCTTGTCGCTCCGGCCGTTGAACGTGCTGATTGGGCCGAACGGTGCGGGCAAATCCAACCTGATCGAGGCGCTCGCCCTAATGCGGGCAACACCGGTACTGCCCCAGACAACCTCAAACGCCGATGTTCGCGGGGTGCTGCGGCGCGGCGGCGGCGCTGCGGAATGGATTTGGAAGGGCAGGCAGGAAAAGCCCGCAGCGGTTGAGCTAGTGGTCAACAACCCCAAAGGCTTACAGCCACTTCGGCATCGGTTTGCTTTTCGCGCGGATGCCTTAGGATTTCGACTAGATGATGAGCGGATTGAAAATGAGACAGCCAACGCCTACCAGCGCGATCCGTACTTCTTTTACCGTTTTCAGGACGGCCATCCAGTCGTGAATGTAATTCAGGAGGAGACCGCGAAACCACATTCCGTCCGGGACTTAGGCGAGAGATCAACGAGCCAGTCCGGCCAACCTAAGCAGCGCGCGCTCGCCCGCGAAACAGTGAACTTGGAGGTCTCCATTCTGGCCCAGCGGCGCGACCCGGAACTCTATCCGGAGATCACGTATTTGGCCGACACCTACGAAAAGTGGCGGGTCTATCGGGAATGGGCGTTTGGCCGAAATACGGTGTTCCGCGAACCGCAACGCGCAGACATGCGCAACGATCGGCTCGAGGAGGATTTCTCCAATCTGGGGCTCTTCCTCAGCCGACTGCGCAAATCGCCAAAGGTGAAGGCCGCACTCGTGGAGGGTTTGCGGGAGCTCTACGATGGACTCTCGGACTTCGAGACCAGTGTTGAGGGCGGTACGGTTCAGGTGTTTTTCACGGAGGGTGACTACTCAATCCCTGCAACTCGTTTGTCTGATGGCACGCTTCGCTACTTGTGCCTGCTGGCCATCCTGTGCGACCCCGAGCCGCCGCCGTTGATTTGCATCGAAGAGCCTGAACTCGGCCTGCATCCGGACATGATGCCCAAGCTGGCCGATCATTTGGTCGCCGCATCACAACGTACGCAACTTATCGTCACCACGCATTCGGATATCCTGGTCGATGCGTTGACCGAGCAGCCGGAAGCGGTGGTGATCTGCGAGAAACACAATGGCCAAACCGAGATGAATCGGCTGAAGTCAGAAGATCTGACGAGGTGGCTGACGGACTATCATCTGGGCCAGCTCTGGATTGACGGTCAGTTAGGGGGCAAGCGCTGGTGAACGCCTATCTTTACCTTGAGGGAGGCGCGCAGGGCCAGCACTCAAAGTCGTTGAATATGCGTTGCCAACAGGCGTTTCACATGCTGCTGTCCCGCATGGGCTTCGCTGGCCGCATGCCGCGCATCGTGGCGTGCGGTAGCCGCAACGATGCCTACGAGCGGTTTACGCGGGAGCATTCAGGCAATAGGACCGGCTATGTCGCGATGCTCATCGACAGCGAAGAGCCAATGACCGACGTGGATAAGCCGTGGGATCACTTCGCGCGCGTGACGACAGTGGGAAAGTGGACGCGGCCCAATAGCGCAACAGACGAACAAGTCTTGACAATGACCACATGCATGGAAACGTGGATCGTCGCCGACCAGGCCGCGCTCGTCAAGCACTACGGCAAGCGACTTGCTGCCAGTGCGCTTCCATCTGCGTCGAATCTGGAGAGCCAAACCCGCCTCGACATCCAGAAAGACCTGGAGCGCGCAACCTCGAATTGCTCAAACGCCTATCAAAAAGGCGCGCGCTCGTTTTTGGTGCTGTCCGTCCTTGACCCAGCGACGCTGGAAAAGCTGCTCCCAAGTTTCGCGCGCCTTCACCGGATTCTGAATTCCAAGCTGTGAACACCACCGACACCAGCGAAAAGGGCCTCGAGACCATCATCATCCGGCACATGACCGGCGTCGACGGCCTGTCCGTCGCGCCGGGCAGCCCGGCCAAGCTGCCGATCGATTGGGACTATCTTGCCGGCTGCCCCAAGGACTACGACCGCGCCTATGCCGTCGATGACACCCAGCTCTTCGCCTTTCTGCGCGCCACCCAGCCCGAGGCGTTCAAGAAACTGGCCATCTCCGCCGATCCCAAGGACATCAACCGCAGCAAATTCCTGGCCCGACTTTCATCTGAGATCAGCCGGCGCGGCGTCATCGATGCGCTGCGCAAAGGCGTCGATCACGGGCCGCTCCACTTCCACCTCTTCTATGGCACGCCCTCCGAGGGCAACGCCAAATCGGCGGTGCTGCACGGCCAGAACCGCTTCTCGATCACCCGCCAGCTCGCCTACAGCGCCGACGAAACCCGGCGCGCCCTCGACCTGTGCCTGTTCATCAACGGCCTGCCGATCGCGACCTTTGAACTGAAGAACAGCCTGACCAAACAGACGGTCGAGGACGCGGTCGAGCAATACCGGCGTGACCGCGACCCGCGCGAGAAGCTCTTCGAGCCCGGCCGCTGCGCCGTCCACTTCGCCGTCGATGACAGCAAAGTCCAGATGTGCGCCGAGCTCAGGGGCAAGGCCTCCTGGTTCCTGCCCTTCGACAAGGGCGCGAACCACGGCGCGGGCAACCCGCCCAACCCGGACGGGCTCAAGACCGCCTACCTGTGGGAAGACATCCTCACTCCGGCCGGGCTGACCGACATCCTTGAGAACTACGCCCAGATCGTCGAGACCAAGACCGAGA
>JBDSIP010000040.1:0-8488 GCA_039917915.1 Thermoflexales bacterium | reverse complement strand
CGCTTCCAGATATTACGGCCCAATTCGGGTGATTCCCGAATAGCCAAACAGCCGCCCAAACAGCGGGTGGCGGATGCCGATCTCGCTGGCCAGCCCGCCGTCATCGAGGACGCGCTCGAGCGCATCCACCCGCAGCCGCGCGCCGGGCGGGAGGGGCAGCAGGCGCCGGCCCAGCACGGCGTATTGCGAGCCGTCGCTGGTCATCCGCAGCGCGCGCCCGCCTTCCTCGATGTCCAGCCGCAGGGTCAGCCCGAACGTCGCGGGCTGGTTGAAGAAGTCGATGACATACGGGCCGGGCCGGCGGGCGGGCTTGGTCAGGGTGTAGCTGCCAAACGTCCGGAGCGGGTGATCGAAGCGCCGTCGCCATTCGAGCCCCCACGCCCCGTCGGTGTCCTCGATCAGGCGATGCCCGACCCGGACCGGGATGCCATCGCCGGGGACGGGCATGAACGACAACAGGCGCTGGGCGAAGGCCAGCCGATTCCAGGCCGACATCGCGCCCTCTATAACGAGCGTTTGTCCAACGCTCAGATCATAGTGGCGGCGCAGTTCGGGCGCGAGCGTGTCGAAATCAGCCCCAAGCGCGGCTCGAAACGGGCTGACCCTCGCGCTCGCCTTTCTGACTTCGGCATTCTGCATTCTGCATTCCTAGCGCTGCATCTGATTGGCCGGCACATACCCGAGATCGGCCGCGACCCGCTGGCCTTCGCTGCTCAGCGCCCAGGCCACAAACTGGCGCAGTTCGCCGCTAGGCTCCACCAGCGCGACCAGGTTGACCGGACGCACAACGGGATAAGCGCCGGTTGCGACGCCCTCATAACTCGGCAGCACACCGTCCAGCGTCAGCGCGCGCACCTTCGGCGCGCCAGCCCCGGCCAGGCGCGACGCTGGCGCATAGATGATGGCCGGCGCCTGGGCGGCGACGGTATTCACCGCCACATCGAGCGAGGCCAACACCAGGGCGTTGGACGACAGGCGGGACGTCCCCATTACCTGCCTGTCAAACATCACCCGCCCGCTGTCGCCTTCCTCGCGCACCCCGAGCAGGATGTCGCCCAGCCCGGCCACGCCGACATCGCTCCAGCGGCTGCGCGCGCCGGAGAAAATGTCGCGAGCCTGGGGCACAGTCAGCGCGGTGAGCGGATTCTGGGGATGGACGATGATGGCGATGGCCTCCCAGGCCAGTTCGCGAGTCCAGATCGGGGGGCGGTTTGGCCCGGGATCGGGCTCGAGACCCAGCAGGGCCAAATCAGCCCGCCCGCCGAACAGACCCTCGGCCGCGACCCGGGCGTTGACGGCCTCGACTGCGAAGCCGGCATTTGGCCGGTAAGTGGCGTAAGCGTCGGTGAGCGCCCGCGCCAGCGGCACCATCGACGCGTCGACGATCAGGCGCAGCCGAAACAGGGTCGGGGTGATCCGGGGCGTCTCGGCCCGGGCGCAAGCGCCGAGGCCGATGACAAGCGCCAGGCCCAGGCGGGCCAGACCGGCAAACCGGCGAAGGGGCGAGGCGCCGGCCCTGCGCGCTGTTTGCATGGGGACGCGGCCTCAGCCCGCGGCGGGGCCGCCGTCGATGCCGCGCAGCAGCAGCCAGGCGAGTTCTTCGGAGCGGGCCAACACCGCCTCATCAACCTGGCCGGCGGTGTCGGTCGGGCGATGCCACTCCCCGGGATCGCCAGTCGGCGAAAAAGCGCCCAACGCAATCGACCTAAAACCATGCTTGACCCCGAGGCTGAGCTCGCCATACGCGCCGGCCAGGCTGCGGGTCCCGGCCTTGAGCTCAGGATGAGCGGCGATGACAGCGTCGGCGATGGCCAGCAGGCCCGGATCGCTGGCGGCCGGGACGAGAAAGCGCTCGCCGAGCACGATTCCTGGGTCATCGCCCGCGCCGCCGACCTGGTCGATGGTGAAGTGGATCCGGTCCGCGCGCTCAGCCTTGAGCGTTGCCAGCAGCGCGTCGGTCCCGTAACAGCCCACCTCCTCGCAGCCGGTGAAGGCGATGATGAGCTCGGTATGCGCGAGCGGCCCAACCTGAGCGCGCTCGGCCAGGGCCAATGCGACTGCCACGCCCGAGGCGTTGTCATTGGCGCCGGGCGAATAAGGGCTGCGATCGGCCTGCAACATCAGCCCGAAAACGGCTAGGACGGCCGCACCCGGCACAAGGGCGATCAGGCGCAGGATCTGGGCCAGCCCGCTGAACATGCCATTCCCAGTGCCGGGCCGCAAGTCGATCGGCGCAAAAAGACCGACCAGATACAGCGCGGCCAGAACCGCGATGCTGCCCACCCCGATCGGGGTGAGCAGCCCGAAGACTTTCATCCAACGGGCGGAGCTAAATACCAGGGGGGTGCGATGCGAATCGTAGTGGGCGGTGATCAGCACCGACTGGGTCGCCTCTTCGCTTGGAGCAATCCGAGCGTAAACGTTCTGGCTGTCCTCGATCGGCAGCATCCAACGCAGCAGGTTCGGCCGGAAGCGCATCTCCTGGATCAACGAGAGCAGGACCGTGACGGCCAGCACCAGGGCAGACACGGCCCCGACCGGCTGGGCCTGCCAGAACAGCACAAGCGACAGCAGCGCCACTCCGGTCGCGAGAGCGAACGGGTGATAGGCGGACAGGGCGCTTTGGAAAGATTGGGTCTGGGGATCGAGGTTGAGCCCGCGCAGGCGCTCCGTCAGATATGCCGCCGCCTTGCGTTCGGTATCCGTCGTGCTGCCCCGCTGCCCAATCTCCTCCGCCAGCGCGCGGACGGTGTCGAGTGTTGCCATGGCGGGAGGATTCTACCGGAGGACCGCCGCCGAGGGGGCCAGGCGCCTTCCGTCGATAATGGCCGGCATGATCGCAAGACTGCGCGGCTCCGTGTTGGCGCTCACTCCTCCGGTAGCGGTGATCGATGTGGGCGGGGTCGGGTTCAAAGTGTCCTGCTCGCAGGCCGCCCTCGATATGATGACGATCGGGCGGAATGCCGATCTGCGCACCCACCTCATCGTGCGCGAGGACGACCTCTCGCTGTATGGCTTCTCGTCCGACGAGGAGCTCTCGCTCTTTCAGCATCTGCTGACCGTGAGCGGGATCGGCGCGCGGACCGCCCTGGCCCTGCTCTCGCGCGTGCCGCCCGATGTCGCCATCAACGCCATTGTGGGCGGGCAGATCGACACGCTCTCGCGCGTGCCGGGGATCGGGCGCAAGACGGCCGAGAAGATCGTCTTTGCGTTGCGCGACAAGCTGGGCGGCCTCGACGTTGCGCCGTCCGTACCGATGAGCGCCGCCGACACCGAGGTCATCGCCGCGCTGACCTCGCTGGGCTATTCGATCACCGAGGCTCAGGGCGCCCTGAGCAGCCTGCCCCGCGATGGCAAGCTCGATCTCGAGGAGAAGCTCCGCCTTTCCCTGCAACGGCTGGGTGGCGGGCAATGAGCGACGCCGCCGCGCGGGATGTCGCGCGGGCCGCAACGCTAACCTCGGCCGGAAATCTGAGCAGCCGCATCGTCGGCTTCATCGCCGTCGCGGTCCGCGCGTTTTTCTTTGGCAACAGCCAGGCCGCCAGCGCCTTCGAGCTGGCCGCCAATATTCCAACGATCTTTAACGACCTGCTGGCTGGGCGGATGCTGAGCTCGGCCCTCGTCCCGACCTTCACCGGGCTGGCCGTCGACGCCGAGCGGCATGAAGCCAGGCCCGATCTGAGCGAGTACGGCCGGCTGTTGGGCGCGCTGCTGGGGCTGGGCGCGGCCCTGCTCACCGCGCTGGTCGCATTACTGCTGCTGCTGGCCGATCCGCTGGCGACGGTGATCACGGCCGGGCGCAACCAGGACATCGGGCTTGTCGCGGGGCTCTTGCGCATCACCATCCCCGCCATCCTGTTTATGAACCTCGGCGCGGTCGTGACGGCCGCGCTGCAGGCCCGCCATCGCTTCGAATACACGGCCTTCACGGCCACGGCCTTCAACGTGGTGATGATCGTGTGCACGGTGGCCTTCCAGGCCCAGATGGGGGTGATGGCCCTTGCCTTTGGGATGCTCGCCGGCAGCGCCGTCCAGGCCGCGATGCAGCTCCCCGGGCTGCGCGGCGTGCCCATCCGCCTGTCGCTGAACTGGCGCCTGCCCGGGGTGAGCAGGATCATCCGCCTGTTTCTGCCGGTCGCGGGCGGGCTGGTCCTGGCCCAACTGGCCGCCCAGCTCAGCTTCACCCTGGCCAACGTCATCAGTCCGCAGGGACCGACGACCATGCGGTATGCCGCCCAGGTGATCCAGTTCCCGCTCGGGCTGGTCTCGGCGGCGATCTCGGCCGCCATCCTGCCCACCCTCTCGGCCCAGGCCCTGGGGCCCGCGCCCGTGTTCAAGGCCACCCTGTCACGCGGACTGGGTCTGGTCGTTGGGCTCACCGCGCCGGCGGCGGTCGGATTGTTTGTGCTGGCCACGCCGATCGTGGGGCTGCTCTTCCAACGGGGCGAGTTCAGCGCGGCGAGCACCGCCTACACCGCGCTGTCGCTGCGGGCTGCGGTGCCCAACCTGCTGTTCTCAGCCATCGACGGGCCGCTGATCTTCGCCTTCTATGCCCGGCGCGACACGCGCACTCCGACCCTGGTCGGGCTGGGCTCGACAGGCGTGTATCTGCTCCTGGTCGGGGCGGGGATGGCCCTGGCGGCCAGTGGCGCGCGCGAGTTCAGCCTGTCCGATCTGGTCCTGTGCGATTCGCTCAAGACCGGCTTTGACGCCCTGTTGATGGGCGTGCTGCTCTCGCGCCGGATCGGCGGGCTGGGCGGCTGGTCGCTGCTTCCGCTGGCGGCCAAGGTCGGGCTGGCTTCGGCGGCGATGGGCGGGGTGGTCTTCGTCGTGATGGAGGCGCTCCAGGCGCAGGTCGGCTCGGGCACGTTTGGGGCCCTGGCGGTCGTGGCGTTGGGCTCATCGCTGGCGGGGGCGCTCGTCTATGCCGGGCTGGCCAGGCTGCTCCGCGTGCGCGAGCTTCAGGGCCTGCTCCCGCGCCGGCTGCGTTCAAAGGAAGCGAGTGGGTGAGCAACGCCGCCACCCTTGAGCGCATTCCCAACTTCGAATCCAGGCATCTGGGCAATTCGCGCAGCCTGACGATCGTGCTGCCGCCCAGGTATCGCAGCGCGGCCGAGGCCCATACCCGCTACAAGACGCTGTATCTCAACGATGGGCAGGATCTCGAGGCGCTGCGTCTGGCAGAGACGCTCGAGCGGCTGTATGCGGCCGGGAGTTTCGAGCGCCTGATCGTGATCGCGCTCCCGACCAACGCGAATCGGCTGCAGGAGTACGGCATCGCGGCGACCCCCGACTACAAGGCCCGCGGGAGCAAGGCGGCGGCCTACGCCCGCTTTGTGCTGGACGAGGTCATGCCGGTGATCGACGCGCAATACCGGACCGCAACGAAGCCGGAGGACCGGGCCATCCTGGGCGTGTCGTTGGGCGGGCTGAGCGCATTTGACATCGCCTGGAACCACCCCGACCGCTTTGGCCGGGTCGGCGTGTTTTCGGGCTCGTTCTGGTGGCGGACGCGCTCGGACACGGTCGAGGAGATGCAGACCTCGCGGGTCGCCCACGCCATGGTCAAGGCGGCGCCGATGACGGCGGCCCGGCGCGACTTGAGTTTCTGGTTTGAGGCAGGGACGGAGGACGAGACCGACGACCGCGACCGGAACGGCGTCATCGACGCCATCCAGGACACAACGGAACTGATTGACGCCCTGCAGGCCCGTGGCTTTCGGCCCGGCCGGGACATCCAGTATGTCGAAGTGCCCGGCGGGCGGCACGACCCGGCGACCTGGGCCGGGATGATGGACGTGTTTTTGAGGTGGGGGTTTGGGCGTTGAGAACGTTGGTAACGTTCGTCAGGTTTGGTCAGGTTTGGTCAGGTGGGTAAGGTGGGGAAGGTGGGGAAGGTTTGATCCTCCGCGCGCGGACGCTCGGCATAGGCCCTCGCGATCGCCTGCTCGAGTTGGGTGATTTCGATATCCGTCAACGCCGCGAATGCCGCCAGCCCGCGTTTCGCGCGTGACAGGCGCCCGCTGTTCCGCAGGCACAAGCGGATCAGCAGGTTTGCCGCGGGCTCGGGCAGATCCACCACCTCGCGCATCGCATTCCGGGCGGTATCGTACGACTGAAGGAAGCGAATCTCCGCCGGTATTTCGGTTTCGATCGTTTCGGCCAGAAATTGGTGCAGGGCCTCGGCCATCACCGTGCAATCCAGATATCGAAAGTGATCGAGCGTGCGGTTGTGGACTGTCAGCACCCCATCGTCTGACAGCGCGTAATCGGTCCGTTCCTTGAGCGGGATCGAGAAGACCTCGAGCGACGCATCGTAGTCCGCGGGTTGATTGAGCAGCGTGGCCGAGACCGGAAGCAGCACACCGGCCGGGACGAAATGCCGGGCCGCAAGGAGATGATGGATCAGGAAACGATGGATGCGGCCGTTGCCATCCTCGAATGGGTGGAAATAGACGAAACACCAGGCCACGACGGCGGCTGCGGCGATTGCTGGCACGCTGTCGGATGCGGCCAGGGTTCGGGCTGTCTCCAGCCAGGCGTCCATCAGCGCCCCGAGGTCCTCCGGGCGCGGTGGCACGAGATGGATTTCCTCCAGGCCTGGGGCAAGGATGCGCCCAACGTAATTTTGAACCGTGCGCCATCCCGTGGCGGCAAATCGCGGATCCACAATGGCGTTCTGCAGCGCGACCAGTCCGTTCGCCGTGAGGTAGTCCTCAGCCCCGGCCCGGGCCAGCAGCGCCATGAAGCGTTCGCTGCGGCGCTGGCTGGGCGTTTCGTGCTCGATGGCGTACGAAGTGCGGGTCTCTTTGGCGTAGAGATAGCGCAAGGCGCGCTGAAAGACTTCCGGCGGCATCTGGCCAACGAGATCCGATGCGCGTTTTTGCAGCCGGGCATCCTGCTCTGCCGCGAGGGCCGGCGTACGGCGCAGCATGGGCGAGAACTCCAGGGAATGCAGGAGATTGTGGTCGATGCGCCAGCGCGGCTGCTTGATCACCGGGCCGGTGAAGTAGCGCTCCGGTTGGAGGAGGGGCACGTAATTCCCCTTCGACATGTCGGGCATACCGAGGCGCTGGCCTGTGAAGGATTCGTAGAGATACGCAATGCGGCGCGCGTTTGCCCCGGTCGGTGTGGCCCGAACATATGCTTCCACGTCACTGCCATCCAACCGGGGCAGCACCGAGCGGAGCAACTCCAAGTGCAGGCCCTCCCGCTTCAGGGCGAAGTCCAGGTGCTCGAAAACAGTCGTCAGATGACGGGCCGTGTGCGGATAGATTTCGCGGGTGCGATGGCCCTCGCGCTCCGTAAACCGCAGCCCGGGCTCGGCAGCGTATGACTCAGTGAAATGGGGAATCGGGTCAAGCCCAAATTCCTGGGCAATCCAGGCGTAGCCGAGGGGACGGAGGGTTCTGCCGGGCGACATTTTGGTTACGGATGCGCTTTCTTCGTTCGGGATTATTATCGGCGTGCGAAAAGTATTACAAGAGACCAACAGTCTGCCAATTCTATTACGGAATTCGCCTGTCCCCCAGCCCTAGAATAGCCCCATGCAGAAACTCCGCATCGGCATCCTCTCGACCGCCAACATCGGCATGACAAAGGTGACCCCCGCCATGCAGCGCGGCCAGCACACCGAGGTCGTCGCCATCGCCTCGCGCACCCAGGCCGGGGCGGACGCGGCCGCGAAGCTGCTCGGGATCCCCACCGCTTATGGCTCGTACGAGGCGTTGCTGGCCGATCCCAACGTCGACGCCGTCTACAACCCGCTGCCCAACCACGGGCACGTGCCCTGGAGCATCCGGGCCATCCAGGCCGGCAAACACGTCTTGTGCGAAAAGCCGATCGCCCTCAGCAGCGCCGAGGCCGGCGAACTGCTCGCTGTCGCAAAACAGCACCCGAAGATCAAGGTGATGGAAGCTTTCATGTATCGCCACCATCCGCAATGGATCGCGGCGAAGCAGATCGTGGCCGAGGGCGGCATAGGCGCGCTCAAGATCGTCCACTCGTTCTTCAGCTACTTCAACGTCGACCCGGCCAACGTGCGCAACAAGGTCGAGATCGGCGGCGGCGGGCTGATGGACATCGGCTGCTACAACATCTCGCTCTCGCGATTCCTGTTTGGGGCCGAGCCCGCCCGGGTCGTGGGTCTGGTCGAGTTCGATCCAACGTTCAAGACCGACCGGCTGGCCAGCGGGATGCTCGACTTCGGGGCCGGCACGGCCACTTTCACCTGCAGCACCCAGCTCGCGAGCTACCAGCGGGCCAACATCTACGGCACCGAGGGCCGGGTCGAAATCGAGATCCCCTTCAACGCCCCGCCCGACAAACCCTGCCGGATCTGGCATCAGCGCGGCCCGGATGTGAAAGAGATCGTCTTCCCGGTTTGCGATCAATACACCCTGCAGGGCGATGCCTTTGCCCTCGCTGTGCTGAACGACACGCCGGTGCCGACGCCGCTCGAAGACGCGCTGGCCAACATGCGGGTGCT
>JBDSIP010000039.1:0-16108 GCA_039917915.1 Thermoflexales bacterium | reverse complement strand
CTCGAGCGCATGGCCGAGGCGAAGGCAATCCTCCACGCCAATGTGGCCAAAGTGATCGGCCGCGATCGGGATCTCATACCCGATGATGTCGCGCACGGCCGTAACGTAGTCGGTCAACATTCCGATGCCCTTATCCGTCAGGCGGATGTGGGTGAAGGGGTGCATGACCGTATTCGTGTCGAGCATTCCGGCGGGCGCTGACAGCGCGCCGGGGATGTCGATCAGGTCGCGGATCCCGACATCCATTTTGAGCATGGTGAACCCGCGCGCCATGCGCTCTTTGAGCTTGCGGCCCATCGCCTCGCCGGTCGGCTCGTTGGGCGTGTCGCAATACATTCGGATCGAATCACGATACTTGCCGCCGGCCAGCATGTAGGCCGGCACGCCATAGGCCTTGCCGGCCAGGTCCATGAGCGCCATCTCGACCCCGCATACGCCGCCGGCCTGCCGGGCGTGCCCGCCGAACTGCTTGATCTTGCGGAACACCTTTTCGACGTTGCACGGGTTCTCGCCGACGATGCGCGATTTCAGCATCAGCGCGAAGGTGGCGCTCGCGCCGTCACGAACCTCGCCGATCCCGGAGAGGCCCTGGTTCGTGTCGATCCGGATCAACGGAAAGCGCCAGTGATCCCAGTTGACCACGGCCACCCGCAGATCGGTGATGCGCAGGTCGCTCGGGCGAGAATAGGTGTTGACGTGGTCCTCGGGCGGTTGGCGGGTCATGGGTCGTCTCCTCGGAAAAGCTGTGGTGGATTCTACTGGCGATGCCGGCCTCGCACACCCATGTGGCCTGGCGCAACCATGCAGCGCTCAAGCGACCGCCGTCGGGCCGTGGCATGACTGCACGTATCGGCGGTTGCTTCGCCCGTGATTCGGCACGCCCGAACCGCGGCCGCCGGGCACGACCCCAGCGCGAGCATGGACGCATGCCGGGAGTATTCTGCGGGCGAGGCAACCGCCAATACGTATTCGATTGCCAAAACCCCGTGGCGGTCGTTTCGCCCCTGCATGGCGAAAACGGGTATTCGTTCGGCCCCCAGGTCAACGTCCTGCATAATGCCGCCCTCGGAAACGCGGTTGTGTTGACCGTCCGCGCGATGTGGCCTACAGTGGGCGAAACACCATGAGCGACATCCCACACTCCCTTGTCTATCTGAACGGGGCGATGGTCCCGCGCGATCAGGCGAAGATATCGGTTTTCGACTCGGCTGTGATGCTCGGCGACACGGTCACCGAATCGACCCGCACCTTCGGCCACAAACCCTTCAAGCTCGACCAGCACGTCGACCGGCTCTATAAGTCCCTCAAGGTCACCCGGATCAACCCGGGCATGACCCGCGACGAGATGATCGCCCTGTCGCTGCGAGTGCTCGAGGCCAATAGCGGGCCGATGAGTCCTGAGGATGATTGCTGGCTCGTCCACAACATCTCGCGCGGCCTGTCGGTCGCAGGCGCGGACCCAACCGTGCAGCGCTCGCCGGCCACCGTCATCATCTTCACCTCGCCCATGGTGCTGACCGACTGGGCGCGCTTCTACACCGATGGCTGTCACGCGGTCACGCCCTCCAGCCGGGCGATGCCGGCCCAGGCCCTCGACGCCCGGATCAAGAACCGCAGCCGGATGGCCTACACCCTGGCCGAGATCGAGGTCAAATTGGTTGATCCCCTGGCGCAGGGCGTCCTGCTCGACATCCATGGCAACATCGCCGAGAACAAGGGCGGCAACTTCTTTCTCGTGTCGGACGGCGTGCTCAAGACGCCCGTCACCAGCAACGCTCTGGCTGGGATCAGCCGTGCGACCGTGCTCGAGCTGGCCGCCGGCCTTGGCATTCCCGTGAAGGAATGCGACCTCCAGCCTTACGATGCCTACACCGCCGACGAGGCGTTCTTTACCAGCACCCCGTACTGCATCATGCCGGCGACGAAATTTAACGGGCTGCCGGTGGGCGATGGCAAGGTGGGCGCGGTGACACAGCGGTTGTTGGCAGCCTGGAGCGACCTCGTTGGGGTCGATATTGTGGCGCAGGGCCTGGGCCAGCTCGCGCGCAAGGGCTGACGACATGCTCGAAACCGGACTGATCTTCCGCAACCCGAAGCCGCATCTGTATTCGCGGCAGGCCAGCTTTCCGTCGCTGGTCATTCTGCCCAATGGCGAGATGCTGTGCGCGTTTGGCGTCGGAGCAGGTTTCGAGGCCGCCGACAATCACACCGAACTGGCCCGCTCCATCGACGGCGGCCGGACCTGGGCCCAGATGGGCGCGGTTTTCAACGAGCGAACGGAACGGCCGACCTCGTCGAATCTTCGAATCAATCGCATGTTGGACGGGGAGTTGATCGCCTTTGGCGTGCGCGCCGAGCGCTGGCGCGAAAACGAGGGCTTGAGCAATCCTGAGACTCAGGGCTTTGTCGAGACTGAAAACATTCTCCTGCGCTCTTTCGATGATGGGCGAACCTGGCAGGGCCCTGAGGCAGTTCCGGCGCCGCTGGTGGGCCCGGCCTTTGAGTTGTGCAGCCCGGTGCTTCCCTTGCGCGACGGGCGCTGGCTGTGGCCGACCTCGACCTGGAAGGGCTGGGATGGCGACAACCCCTCGGGGATGAAGGCGATCGCGCTCGTGTCGAATGACCGCGGACGAACCTGGCCTGAGTATGTCGAGGTCATGAACGGCGTGGCCGAGAACGTGCTGTATTGGGAGCAGAAGCTGATCGATCTGGGCGATGGCCGCCTGCTGGCGGTGTGCTGGACTCACGATCTAACGGCCGGCGCCGACCGCCAGGTTCACTACGCGATCTCGATCAACGACGGCCGCAGCTTCGGCCCGCCGCGGCCGACCGGACTGCAGGGCCAGACCAGCACCCCGATCGCGCTGGGCGACGGGCGGATCATGTGCGTCTACCGCCGCACGGACAGGCCCGGTTTGTGGGCCTCGTACGCGCGGATCATCGGCGACGCGTGGGTGAACGAGGCCGAGCTCGGCCTGTGGGGCCACAACCAGGCCGGCGCGGCGAACAGCGTCGATGGCGAGAACCTGAGCCGCTCATTCACGACGCTGAAATTTGGCCTGCCTGCCGGTCTTGCGCTGCCCAACGGCGAGGTGTATGTGGCCTTCTGGTGCGTCGAGGACTGCCTGTATGTGATCCGCTGGCTGCGCATCCCGGCGAAAGCTCCGCGCTGAGTCCACGGAACTGCGCGATTCGCCTAAATCCACCCGCGTCAGCCGGCCTGACGCGTCGAGGCGCCGGTGGTCACCTCGGCTACGTTGCCTTCGCCATCGATCTCGTGCAAGAGCCCAACTTCACTGGAGTAGTCAACCAGCGATTCGGTTTGCAGATGGAAGGTCCTCCGTCGCTTCGAGTCCGGACGCGCGCGAGGGTATCGAATTGCAGGTGAGACGTTATGCGACCGCATCGGCAAGCGGGCCGGCCAGGGTCCAGGGCGGCTTGAAGTAACATCGAAACAACGAATAAACATGACAAAACTCAAGTGGGGCATCCTCGGGACGGGCAACATCGCGCACGCCTTTGCGCGCGGCGTCAAGGCGAGCGCGACCGGCAAGCTCGTCGCGGTCGGCAGCCGGACGCAAGCCAATGCGAGCGCCTTTGGCAAGGAGTTCGGCGTCGGCCCGGCCGGCCGGCACGCCAGCTATGCCGCCCTGCTGGCTGACCCGCAGGTGCAGGCCGTCTACATCGGGTTGCCCCATCCCTGTCACGCCGAGTGGGCCATCAAGGCCGCCGGGGCGGGCAAGCATGTGTTGTGCGAGAAGCCGATGGGGCTGAACCACGCCGAAGCCATGGCTATGTTCGAGGCTGCCCATGAAAACAACGTATTCATGATGGAAGCGTTCATGTATCGCTGCCATCCGCAGATGGCCAAAGTCGTTGGGCTGATCCGAAGCGGCGCCATCGGCGAGGTCCGCGCGATCCAGGCGACCTTCAGCTTCAACACGGCCTACAACGAGACCAGCCGCGTGCTAAACAATGCGCTGGGCGGCGGCGGCATTCTGGATGTGGGCTGCTATCCGGTGAGCTTTGCCCGGATGGCGGCCGGCGCCGCAATCGGCGCGCCCTTCGCCGAGCCGGTCGAGGTCAAGGCCGTGGGCAAACTGAACACCAGCACGCGCACCGACGAGTGGACTTCGGCGGTATTGAAGTTCGCCAACGGGATCGTCGCCCAGGTCAGCACGGGCGTGCAGGTGGCTCAGGACAACGGCGCGCGCGTGTATGGCAGCACGGGCTGGATTCACGTGCCTGATCCGTGGATCCCCAGCCGGGATGGCAGCCCGGCGTATGTCCATCTGCATACCGGGTCCCGGACCCGGAAGCTCAAGATCGAGCCGGGCCGGCCGCTGTATGCGCTGGAGGCCGACGCGGTGGCCGAGGCCATCGGCCGGAAGAGCGCGCAGGCGGCGCCGCCCGCTCACACCTGGGACGACACGCTCGGCAACATGCGGACGCTCGATCTATGGCGCGAGCAGATCGGCTTGATCTACGACGCGGAAAAGCCCGACGCCCCCGAGATGAAGTTGACTGCGGGCCGGGCCCGGCTGCCTGACCTCTCAAAGGCGAAATCGTCCGGATCGATGCGCTACGGCAGCATTCCCCACGTCGAGAAGCCCGCCAGCCGGCTGGTCCTCGGATGCGACAACCAGCGCACGCTGCCCCACGCGAGTGTGATGTTTGACGACTTCTTCACCCGGGGCGGCAATGTGTTTGACACCGCGCACCAGTATGGCAACGGTTTGCAGGAGAAGCTTTTGGGGCAGTGGATGCGCAACCGCGGCGTGCGCGAGCAGGTGGTCTTGATCGGCAAGGGCGCGCATACCCCCTTCTGCGACCCCGAGAGCATCACCCGCCAGTTGCTGATCAGCCTGGAGCGCCTGCAGACGGACTACGTGGATGTGTATTTCATGCATCGCGACAATCCCGAAGTTCCGGTTGAGGAATTCGTGGACGCGCTCAACCAGAATGCCGTCGCAGGTCGCATCAAGACGTTTGGCGGGAGCAACTGGAGCATCGCCCGGATCACGGCCGGGAATGCCTATGCCCGGCGCGCCGGCCTGCGCGGGTTCAGCGCGATCAGCAACAACTTCTCGCTGGCCCGGATGGTGGACCCGGTCTGGAAAGGCTGCATCGCGGCCAGCGACCCGGCCTATCGGGCGTTTCTGGCCGAGAGCCAGCTCGTGCTCATGCCGTGGAGTTCGCAGGCCCGCGGCTTCTTCCTTGATGACAGCACGCCCGCGTTCAACGCCGACGAAGAGCGCGTGCGCTGCTGGTTTGCGGATGATAACTTCGAGCGCCTGCGCCGAGCCCGCGAGCTGGCCGCCCAGAAGGGCTTCCGGGCCATCAATATCGCCCTCGCCTATGTGCTTGATCAGCCGTTCCCGACCTTCCCCCTGATCGGCCCGCGCCTGCTGAGCGAGACGCGCACCAGCCTGGAATCGCTTACGGTGACGCTCACGCCCGACGAGGTCAAATGGTTGAATCTGGAGGCGTAGTCCCAAACACCCTCCGGCGCAGGTCCGCTTCGGACTTGCCGATCTTGCTTTGATACAGGCGTACTTGAGCCTGGAACGATAAGGTGGGGTGACTGGCTTTGTTGCCCGCGATCATCTGGTCCAGCCAATTGCCATGTGTGTCGCCCAGGACGATCACAGCGCGCTGACGTCGTCGTCGGAAATGTGGTCACGAATAAGGGCCGAATCGATGCCGTGGGTGGGCCTGCTCAAACCAAACGGATCGCGGCTGGGCGTTGTCTGGATTCGCTAAATTCCACCCGCGCCGTTTGTACGACAGGGGGTAAGCGTGACGCAATCCACACAACATCCCATTTCTGGATACACTATCGCGCTGCCTGGATAAGGCCCCCAACTCTTTTTCCATCAGGAGACTATCTTGTCAAAAACCATTTACGAATCACTTTCGTGGAACGAAGTTCGAGTCACCGCCCATGCCGCTGGCCAGTCAATCCCGTTAAAGTACGGCGAAGCCGGCGCGGGTGGCCCGCGCGTGACGCTCATTGCGGGCACCCACGGCGATGAAGGCCCGTGGTCGGCCCTGGCGATCAAGATGTTTTGCCAACACCCCATCGAGGCGTGGAAGGGCCGATTGCGGGTGATCTTCACCGCCAACGCCCTGGCGGCCGAGGTGGAGCGCCGGAACTCGTGGATCGATTCGCCGAACCCCATTGACCTGGACAGCGTGTTCCCGGGAAACAAAGATGGCTCGCACACCGACCGGCTGGCCGCCCACCTGGCGCCGCTGATCGCCGACAGCGATGTCGTCATCGACCTGCATGGCGGCGGCACGTGGTGCGTCAACGCCTTTGTCAAGCGCTTTGAGGGATCCGAACAGCTTGCGGCCGATCTCGGCGCGCCGTTCATTTCCAACGCGCCGATCAAGAAGGGCGGTCTCACCACGTATGCCACCTCCATGGGGATCAAGGCGGCCAACGTGGAAGTCGGCGGCCGGTCGGGCCAGGAGATGTACTGGACAAAGCGCAACGCCGAGGGCCTGACCCGCGCGCTCCACACCCTTGGCGCCCTGGCGCTGGATGCGCCCCCTGCGCCGGCCGCGCCCGCCATCAACGTCAGCAAGACCGAGGCCATGCGCACCCTTGTTGGCGGTATCTTCGTGCCCACCCTGCGCGAGGACGCAGTCGGTACGATTGTCCCGGCCGGGACCGAGATGGGCAAGATGCTCGACCTGCACACCCTGGCCGAGCTGCAGACATTCACCGCCCCGTTCCCGCACACGGCGATGATGCTCCTGCGCCCTCAGATCTGCACCATCGAGGGCTCGGCCCTGGTCTACGTGGTGGCCCAGCCGGCCTAACTGAACCGCCAGAACTTCCTGACGATCGAACGCCGCGGCAGAAGCAGTCGAGCTTAATCGAACCCGGGCTATCGGCGGCTGCTTTACAGAAGAACGAAGAACGGAAGCTACCGAAGACTCGGATATCCGGGCGCTTCGGTCCGCCTTGGTTCTTCGTTCTCTTGTTATGCGCCTGCGGCAGGTCCCGGCCCTGGCAAAGGTTCGCATGGCGTCATACGCCAGCCGCGACCGGGCTCAGTCTGACCGTTTCAGCCGCGTTGCTGCGTCGAGCGTACGCCCGGTCACGTCCGCCACATCGCCCTCGCCATCGAGCTCGTGCAACAGGCCGGCTTCGCTGAAATAGTCGATGAGCGGCTCGGTCTGCTGGTGAAAGACCTTTAGCCGGGCCCGGATCGTGTCTGGATTGTCGTCGTCCCGGCGATACAACTCGCCGCCGCACTTGTCGCAGATCCCGGCCACTTTCGGCGGATTGAACTTGATGTGATACGGCGTCTGGCAGGCCCGGCAAACGAGGCGGCCCGACAACCGCCCGACGATGGCTTCATCGCTGACATTTACAAACAGCACGCCCTCGAGCCGCCGCCGCATCCGAGCCAGCATCTCGTCCAGGGCCTGCGCCTGCGGCACGGTCCGCGGGAACCCGTCAAGCACAAACCCATCCCGCGCATCGGGTCGGGCCAGGCGTTCCTCGACCATGGCCTCGGCCACTTCATCCGGCACGAGCTCGCCGCGGTCCATATACGCCCTGGCCAACCGGCCGAGTTCAGTTGCGTTCTTGAGGTTGTCGCGGAACAGATCGCCGGTTGCGATGTGGGCCAGCCCGAAGCGCGCGCGCAATCGCTCGGCCTGGGTGCCTTTTCCCGAACCCGGGCCGCCCAGCAGGACGAGATCAAGGCTGCCATACCCGATTTCGGGAATGGGCGCCGCGGCGCCTAACTCGGCAATCGCAACCTGGGCCTGGTCCAACGTAGCAAACGCATACCTGCCGGTATTGACCTGCGCCACCGCTTTGAGAAACTGATCTCGCGCGTCGTCGATCGTCCCGCCGGCCTCGACCAGGACGAGCTTCCCGGCTCGGGCGTAATGATCAAGTAACGGGCCGGTGGCGCGCCGAAATAGACCCAGCCGGCGGCGGACGAGGGCCTCGCTGTCATCCGGCCGGTGAACCAGCGGACCGCCGCAGACATCGCAGATATCGGTGCGCTGGGGCGGATTGAAGCGGGTGTGATAGGGCGTCTGGCAGTCGCGGCAGACCAGCCGGCCGCTCAGGCGCGAAACGATTGCGTCCTCCGGGGCGCTCAGCAGGATCACGGCGTCAAGCGCGCGGCCGGCGGTCGCCAGCAGTTCCTCCAGAAACAGCGCCTGGTAAGCGGTGCGTGGAAAGCCGTCGAAAAGCGTACCGATCGCCGGGTCCAGGGCGCGCACCGATGCCTCGATCATGGCGTTGACGAGTTCGTCCGGGACGAGCTCGTTGGAGGCCATGTAGTGGCGGGCCCGCTTGCCGAGAACGGTGCCGCGTTCGAGGTTCTCGCGCAGAAGATCGCCTGAGGCGATCCGCCGCAGGCCATGGCGGGCGACGAGCTCACCGGCGTGGGTGCCCTTCCCAACGCCGGAAGGTCCGATCAGGGCGATATTCATGGCGCTCCGTGTCGCGGCCCAACCCGTTTGGGTTCGGGCGACGACAGCAATTTGATTGTAGCGCCGGCTGCCCGTTTAGGTTGCGAAGGAGGGAAGAATCTCCCGGGCGATGACTTCAAGCCCTTCAATGTCATCCATCGCCCACCACTGAAGCATCACTTCATCGATCCCGGCGACGCCAAACGCGCGGAGTTTGTCCATGACTAGTTCCGGCCCGCCCATCAGCGCTCCCGGGTTGCTTCGTGTAGCGGCGAGAATATCAGTGTCCGACATGCCCGCGTATGGACTCTCCGGGCCGCGCAACGGAGTGAGTCGACGCTCCAATTCGGCCGCATCGCGCCACAGGATCACCGGAAGCATGGCAGTGCGCCGGACGTCACCCGGCAGCCGGCCGTTGTCGCTGAGCAACGGGTCCAGCAGTCCCGATCGTTCGGCGAACTCTTCAGGCGAAAGACCGGTGCCATTCCAGATATCGGCATACCGCGCGACCAGGGGCAGGGTGCGGCGCGGGCCCTTGCCACCGACCGTGACCGGGGTGCAGCGCCGCGGACGCGGCAGGAGTTAAGCGTCTTTCAGCCTGTAGAAGCGGCCCTCGAAACTGACCGGCTCAACACTCCGGATCAGGTCCGTGACGACGCGCAGGCCTTCCTCGAAACGGGCAAGCCGGTCCTTGATCGTGCCCAGGTCGTAACCAAACATCGTGTGTTCGCGCTCCATCCAGCCGGCCCCGACGCCCAGGATCATGCTCCCGCCGCTGAGATCGTCGATGGCCATGGCCTGGCGCGCCAGCATGACCGGGTCGCGAAACGAGAACGGCGCCACAAGCGGGCCGAAGTGGACGCGCCGGCTGTGCGTGGCCAGATACCCGAGCGAGACCAGCATTTCCAGCGAGTCCAGGTCGGGAGGCGTCCCGAGTGTGAAGTGATCCGAGCGGAAATGCCCGGCGAAGCCCAGGTCTTCAACCACGCTGACGAGGCGCTTTCAGCGCGGCCAGGTCAACCCGCACATGCCTTCGATGGTGATGGAGATCTTCACGATGGCCTCTCGGGTTTCAAGTCGACTCGACAATCGTGGCGTCGGCGCGGCGCCGTGCGTCGGGCAGGAACGTTGTGCCGATCCCCGGCTTTGTCGGGGCGGCAAAGTGGCCATCCACCACCTCCGGTATGTCGGTTACCAGCTCGGGATAGGTGACCCGCAGGTAAGCCCGCACTGACTCCTGGATGACCGCGTTCGTGCAGTTAATCGCCAGGTGAATGCCGGCCATCAGCGTGAACGGGCCGGTGCAGTCGTGCATCGCCACCGGGCGTTTGTAGACTTCGGCCATCGTCGCGATCTTCTTGCTCTCGGTGATGCCGCCCGCCCAGGTCGGGTCGATCATGATGATGTCGGCGGCGGCCTTCTCGAGGACCGGCTTGTACTCGTAGCGGGTGGTGAGGTACTCGCTGACCAGCAGCGGTGTGCGGGTGCTGGACCGCAACTCCGCCAGCGCGCCAGGATCATCGGCGCGCATGAGATCCTCCAGCCAGTACGGCTCAAAGGGCTCCAGCGCGCGGGCGATCTTCTTGGCTGCCGGCAGGCTCCAGAAGCCGTGCCCTTCCACCATGATGTCCATCTTGTCGCCGACGGCCTCGCGAATCTGCCGGAACGGCCGAAGCGCCAGGTTGAGGTCGGCATTGCTGATGGCATGGCCATGCACGTTGGTCCGCTTGGGGTCGAAAAAGCCCTTGAAGTTGCGCCAGTTGTCCCAGCCGCCGGGGTCGAGCACAAAATCAAACGGCCACAGCTTCATCCCGGTGATGCCTTCGCTCAGCAGGTCCTGCGCGAGCGCGCCGGCGTCGGTCATGAATCCAACCAGGTCTTCGTATTTCGGGCCCAGCGGGCCATCGGCCCCATAGCCCGAGCCGCCCCGGGTCGGCCGGCCGTAGTGCGGGCCGCCGCAGGTGTTGTAGGTTCGGATCCGTTCGCGTGCGGCCCCGCCGAGCAACTGCCAGACCGGCTGATTCGTCGCCTGGCCAAAAATATCCCACAGCGCGCAATCGATGGCGCTGAGCGCCCGAATCTCAACGCCTTTCCCGGCGATATGGGCGATGACCTCGTATAACCGCCGCCAGTGCAATTCGATCGCCAGGGGGTCGTGACCAATCAACATCGGCGCGGCGAACTGGTGAATGTAGGACCTCATCGCATCGGTCATGTAGTACGTGTCGCTGTAGCCGACCAGCCCTTCGTCGGTATGCACGGCCACAAAAAGAATGTGGGGGAAGTCGCCCAGATGGATCGTTTCGAGTTTGGTAATCTTCATGCTGAAAATATTCCTCCGTCAGGCGTATGGATCGAGCCAAGGGATTCTCCCACGCGCGGCCAACTTCGCAGGGGGTATGTCCGGGAGGTTTCGCCGGCGGAAACACGATTTCCCTGATGGGGCCAGATGCGTACAATTCGAGCTTCGCCGGCCTATCCGATCGTGACGCCCCTGATCAACAAGACAATCATGTTCAATTACTGGATCGATTGCGATGTCCCGCCCTTTGCTGCCCTAATGATGGATGGCATCGCCAGGGTGGTTGGGCCCATACCGTCCACCGAGCAACTCGCGGACTGCGATGCCATCATCGTAGGCGGTGGCAAGTACGACGGCGCGGTCATGGCTCGTTGCCCGAAGCTGAAAGTGATTTCGCGCCTGGGGGTGGGCTACGACAACATCAAGGTCGAGGATGCGACCGCGCGCGGCATCCTGGTGTGCTACGCACCCGAGGCCCCCACCGTCAGCACCGCCGAGCATGCAGTGACGCTCATGCTCGCGGTGGCCAAACACCTTCGCGCGCTCGACGGTCACACCCGGGCCGGCACACTCGAGCAGTTTTCGCCCGCCCGCGACAGCCTCGAACTCAGCGGGCGCACGCTCGGGTTGGTGGGCGCGGGACGGATCGGCAGCCGGGTAGCGCGGGTGGCCCTGGCGATGGACATGCGGGTCATTGTTTTTGATCCGTATCTCACGCCCGCGCGCGCAAGCGAGCTTGGCGTGACCCGGGCGCCCACGCTCAGAGCGTTGCTGGGCGAGGCGGATATCGTGTCGATCCACGTTCCCGTTACGCCTGAAACGCGAAGCCTGATGAACGCTGATCGGTTTGCTCAGATGAAACACGGCGCCATTTTCATCAACACCGCGCGCGGCGCATTGGTGGACGAATCCGCCCTCGCAGCGGCGCTCGCGTCGGGCCATCTGGGCGGCGCCGGGCTGGATGTCTTTCAGGTCGAGCCGCCCGCGCCGACCCACCCGCTGCTCCGGTTCGAAAACGTGATCGTAACCCCGCACATCGCGAGCGCCACGGGGGCGGGGGTGGGGCGGCTGTGGGAGACCGGCCTCCGGCAGGCCACCCAGGCGCTGCGTGGCGAGCGACCCGCTTTTATGTTGAATCCAGAGGTTTGGAAAGGTTAGGCGGCGCCCTGCTTAGCCCATGCGGGCGGCGATGGAATCGATCAACTGTTCCAGACTTCCGGGGGCGACTACCGCGATGGATTCCTGATAGGTCCCCGTGTCGTACACCTCGCGCGGCGGCAGATACGACGCGCCCCAATCGGCAGCAATCGAGGCCACGACGATGAGCTTGTCCGGGAAACGGCGCCGCAACTCCGTTTGCAGAACGCTGTAACTCTCGCCCTGCACGCCAAGCCAGAACGCGTCGCCCATGCGCCAGACCACGACCTGGAGCGGGTAGCGCTCGCCATGCGGGAGCTGCGATAGCCGGTGCAGCAACCGATTTTTGCGCTCCGCAAGGGCGCGCAGCTCTCCGGCGCGTGCCTCGTCGCCGGCGGCGCGCGCCGCGGTTTCCCCGGCCAGGACCTGCTCGAATTCGGCCTGGGCTTCGGCTGAAGTCGGGAGTCCTGGGCGGTACGCCAGCGGCTCTTGCCAGAGTGTCCGCTTCCATTCGGCTTTAGCCGCGAGCTCGTCCGCCGGGAGTGGCCCATGTGACCACGCGCCGAGGGTGGCCCCCGACACGACCGGGCCGGCATACGCAAACCGGGTGCCCGCCTTCGGCAATGCGGTGAGCGCCGACAGCGCGGCGTAGCCGAGCTCGCGTCCATTTCGATCCGCCACCGCCGGGTCGCCCACAAAGCCTTCGCGCGGGCCGAGCTCGCCGCTCGCGCCCTGTAGAAACAGGCAGGGCGTGCCGGTTGCGCCCTCGACCACTTCGCGCATCGCGCCGATGTAGTCGGGGCTGATCAGGGTGTTGTCCCAGGCGAGCGACGTCGGGTGGCAGGCGTAGTTCACGACACTGGCCAGAGTGCTGCCGTCATCGGCGGTGACCCGCGCGACGATCACCGTGTCGTCGGCCGGGGCCTCCGGATTGAAACCACACACGAAGATCCGGCGCGCATCGTCCCAGTAATCGCGATTCGCCGCCAGCGCGCAGCGACCCTGGCCATAGACGAAGGTCGCCGGCTTCAAAGCGCCCATGCATTGATTCACCAGCTCGGCGGCGCGCGCGCTCAGCGACCGCAGGTAGGCCGGGATCAGTTCGCCACCCGGCAACGACACGCGTTCCAGCCCCATCAGCCCGGCGGCGTGGGTGTGCGAGAAGACCACGAGGATGGTCTCGGGAGCTTGCCCGCTCGCGCGCGCGACCTCGGCGACGAGCTGGCTGTGTTCGACCGCGCCAAACACGCAGTGATCCAACGCGAGCAGGATCTGGCGCTCGCCCGCCGCGCCCAACGGTTCAAACACGGCCACCGTCGCCCGCAACGGGCGATGAATGCCAGTCGCGCGCTCGTGCCGGGCCGCCCCCCACATGCGGTGATAGATGCCCGCCGGCGGGGTGATGTCCGCCCAGGCCAGCCCAAAACGGCAGCGGCTTTGAGGAGAGCTGACCTGGTTGATGGCGGGTGAGGGCGTGGCCATGGATTTAGGGATCGGCGGCCGCGAGGATCCGATCAAACAACCGGTCCACTTCGCGTCGCGATTCGTCATCCAGCCGGAAGCCGACCGGGCCGCGAACCAGTGTGTTCTTGAAGATGCCCTGTCGAACGAGCAAATGCTTCTCCACGGCGAGAAACGCGTCCAGGCTGGTCTGCATCGAGATCAGCGCGGCAAGTGGGCCATGGATTTGGTCGGCCCTGGCTTCATCACCCGCCTTCAGCGCCCGCCAAAGCGGTACGAGCGCGCGAATCAAATCCGCGCCGGGCATGGTTCCTGCGATGCCGCGCTTGAACGAATCGACAAGCGCAATCCCGCCTGAGCCTTCGAATACGCGCGCGCGGCCGGCCGTTGCGTCGCGCAACTCGGACAGCTTTGGGCCGATGGGCGAGGCCTCCGGTTTGTATAGCACGCGTTCCGGGCCAAACTCATTCAGCAGTTGCGCCTGCATGGCGATGGGCATCGGCTTGCCCACGTAGCCGCTGGCGTCCTGCACGATGAGCGGGATGCGAATCGCTGCGAGGATGCGAGTGTAGTAGCTGAGGAGTTCGCCCTCTCCGACGCTGGCTGAAACCGGCGGTATCGCCATCACCGCGTCCGCGCCGGCAGACTCGGCCTGCCGGGCGTAGCGCTCTGCCACTTTCGATGACTCCGCGCCGACGCTGATCACCACGACGCCCCGACTGCTTCCGAAACGGCAGGCCGCACTGGCCAGAGCCTCGCGCTCCTCGCTCGAAAGGCGGAGCGTTTCCGACACCATCGCCATGACGATGCCGTTCGCGCCGCAATCGTAGAGCCACGCGATCTCGCCTTCGAGCGTGTCCAGATCGATGGTCTCGTCGGGATTCCAGGGCGTCTGAAACACGGGCAGCACGCCATGCAGTTCGCGTTGAATGTGCGCTAATAGCATGATCACTTCCTCAAAATGCGAACGGGACTACCAACGCGTGGCCTCGAACGTCCAGCCTGGCTGAACCTTCCGCATCTCTACTACGTCGTTGCGCTCGGTCAGCCCGCAGCGCAGGTAGTTTTGGTGCAGGGCCGCCAGCGCGGGGCGATCCAGTTCGATGCCCAGACCCGGGGCGTCCCCAACGGCCAGGCTGCCATCTTCAAACTTGAGCCGGCCTCCGACGAGCACTTCGTCGCTTTGCCACGGATAGTGCGTGTCGCAAGCGTAGGTCAGGTTGGGCACGGCCGCGGCCAGATGGGCCATCGCGGCCAGCGAAATGCCGATGTGGCTGTTCGAATGCATTGACAGGCCGCGCCCGAAGGTGCGGCACATCCGGGCAAGCTCAACCGAGGCGCGCAACCCGCCCCAGAAGTGGTGGTCGCTGAGGATGATGCTCTCGCTGCCGGTTCGCACGCTGCCCGGAATATCAGCAAACGACGTTGTGCACATGTTTGTGGCCAGAGGAATGTCGACAGCGCGCGCGACCTCCGCCATGTTCGCCTGTCCGCGGGTCGGATCTTCGTAATACTCGAGTACGCCCTCCATGCGCTGGCCGTGCCGGATGGACGTTTCGACGGTCCAGAGCGCGTTCGGGTCGAGGCGCAGGGGCACGCCCGGGCCGAAGGCCTCGCGCAAGGCGAAGATCGCTTGAACCTCCTCATCAGGCGCGAATACGCCGCCCTTCAGTTTGAGCGACTTGAACCCGAACTTGGCGCGCATTGCCTGAGCCTGGGCGACCACGCCCTCCGGCGTGAGGGCCTCAGCCTGGCGGGCGGCCGCCCAGCCGGTTGCGCGAGGATCGGTCTCGAAGCCGAGATCGCCGCCAGCGCCGGCGTGTTTGTAGAACAGGTAGGCCGAAAAGGGCACTCGCTCGCGCACGCGCCCGCCGAGGAGGTCGCACACCGGCCGGCCGGTGGCTTTGCCGATGAGGTCAAGACAGGCAACCTCGATCGCGCTGAAGGCGCGCGCGCTACGCCGGGCGTGGATGGTCGTGCGCAGGGTCTCGGCAGGCCCGCCGCCACTGAAGAATTCCTCCAGGGCCAGCGCGATTGCATTGAGCTTGAAAGGGTCGCGCCCGACGAGGAGATCGCGGGCGGCTTCCAGATCCGCAGTCGCCTCCGCGCCGCCCGGTATTTCCCCCAGCCCGTAGACGCCGTCGTTTGAGACCACCTCGATGATGCTGCGCAGGGCAAATGGGGCGTGCAGGCCGGCTGCGTTCAGCAGGGGCGGGTCGCCAATCGCGATCGGCGTGATGTGAATGTCGGTAATGCGCATGGGTTGGCTCCTGATCCGGTCGCTCCTGCCGGCTTGCTGAATCGCTATTGTGCGCCAAGGTTGTGATTTTGGGAAGCGGCCCCCAATGGAGGGCTCGGTTGCCCGGGCGTTGCCACCCTCAGAGTCGGTACCCCGGTGAAGGCCCAACGGCATTAAGTTAAGCCGACCATGCTCACGTCGCCGCACAGTCGGTCTCTGCATGCCCCTTCGGCCCGGGGCGGTACGAAACTCAGGGTGACAGGCCGGGCGTCGCCGCACAGTCGGTTTCTGCATGCCCCTTCGGCCCGGGGCGGTACGAAACTGCTCAGAAACTGGTTCCGCAATGCCGCGGTAGAGACCCTTCGCTTCGCTGCTCAGAAACTGGCTCCGCAATGCCGCGGTAGAGACCCTTCGCTTCGCTGCTCAGAAACTGGCGCCGCTATGCCGTGGCTATGGGACCAGGCCAACGCTCGGGCGAGCCGCGGTAGAGACCCTTCGCTTCGCTCAGGGTGACAAGCCGGAGG
>JBDSIP010000038.1:0-7167 GCA_039917915.1 Thermoflexales bacterium | reverse complement strand
TCCTCACGGTTGTCATGCTTCGCGCGCCCAACCATGCTTGTCACCCTGAGCGAAGCGAAGGGTCTCTGCCGCAGCCCAGTCACACTCTCGCCACGGCGGTTACGCCCACGGCTACTGAGGTGCGTTGGGCGCGCTGCTCAGAAACTGGCGGCGCTATGCCGCGGCAATGACTTACATCCAACGCTCGGGCGAGCCGCGGTAGAGACCCTTCGCTCAGCGGGTTACTGCCCGCCGCTCAGGGTGACAGGCCGGGCGTCGCCGCGCGCCAGTTTCTGCATGCGCTTTCGGCCGCGGCGTTGGGCCGCTCAGGATGACAAGGGGGTGTGCGCCGCCCGTGGCTTGAGCAGTTACGAATCGGCGGAAATCGGCGTAATCTGTGGATTGTTCGCGCATTTCTTGTGCGCAGGCAGTTGTTTGCTTTAATTAGGCGGTCGGCGGCCTCACAGGCTGTCTCGCGCAATTGCTTCGGCGCCCATCCGTGCCAGAGCCCGCTCCAGGTCGATCAAACTGGCGAAACGCGCGTCGCGGGTGAGCCCGTGCCGATAGCGGGCATAGATCTGCTGGATGATGACGCCGATCTTGTAGAGCCCGAAGGCGAAGTAAAACATCGGCTGTGGCACCGCCCGGCCCGTCCGTTGCTCATAACGCGCCACGACCCCGCGCCGATCCAGGTTGCCGGGCAAGTGGGTCAGGTTGAACTGCCGGACGATTTCGGGGTCGCCGGCCTGTGACCAATATCCGAGCGTTGTGCCCAGATCCATCCATGGGTCTCCGATGGTTGCCATTTCCCAGTCAAGGATGGCCATGATGCGATCCGGCCGATCCGGATCAACCACGACGTTGTCATATTTGAAGTCATTGTGGATCAACGCGGCGCCGGATTCCGGCGGCCGGTGGGCTGCCAGCCAGGCCGCGAGGGCGTCCATATCTTCCAGCGTATCGGTCTGGGCAGCTGCATAGCGTTGCGCCCAACCCGTCACCTGACGCGCGACATAGCCTTCGGGCCGGCCCAGGTCCGCTAGACCAGCGGTTTGGACGTCCACTGCATGCAGTTTGGCCAGCGTGTCAATTAGCGCTTCGCTCAGGCGCCGCAAGATTTCGGGCTGAAGGGTCACGCCGCGCGGCAGCCTGCTCCGCAAAATCACTCCACGCACGCGCTCCATCAAATAGAAGGGCGCGCCGAGCACGGTCACGTCTTCGCAAAGCAGCACGGGCCGGGGCGCGCGCGTGCCGGTTGCGCCCAGTGCGCTCAGGATCCGGTACTCGCGGGCCATGTCGTGGCCGCCGCGCACCGCCGCGCCCATGGGCGGGCGGCGCATCACCCATTCCAGGTCGCCGGCGCGCAGGGCGTATGTCAAGTTGGAGAAACCATTGGGGAACTGCTCGATCAGCAGATTCGCGTTCGCCGGCCAAACCGGCATCGCGCTGCGCAGATAGCGCTCGAGCGCCGTGACGTCCGGCTGTTCGCCATCGCGCGGCGCCAGAGGCGCATCCAGAGGTGGACGGCCTCCGGTCATTGCAGCGCGCGCAGCACATCCCGCGCAACAACGTTTTTGTGCGACTCATCCGCGCCGTCATAGATGCGCGCTCCGCGCTCGTGGGCAAACCAGTACGCCAACGGAGTCTCGTCGGTCAGTCCCATCGCGCCGTGGACCTGGATGGCCCGATCGAGCACGCGCTGCAGAACGCCGGCCGTGAAATACTTGATGGCTGAGATCTTGACCCGTGCCGCCCGCTGCCCGTGCTGCTCCACCGCCCGGGCCGCCTCCAGAACCAGGAGGCGGGCCGCCTCGATTTCGGCATACGAGTCGGCGATCCAGTGTTGGACGGCCTGTTGCGACGCCAGCGCCTGCCCGGGCGCGAGTTCGCGCGACAGGGCGCGCCGGCCCATGAGCTCGAGCGCGCGCGAGCAGATCCCGATCCAGCGCATGCAGTGATGGATCCGACCCGGGCCCAGGCGCTCCTGGGCGAGCGCAAACCCGGCGCCCTCTTCGCCGATGCGGGCTGACGCCGGCACCCGAACGTCTTCGAACAGGGTCTCGGCATGGCTGGCCCAATCCTCTCCGGCTTCGCCCATCACCTTGATGTTGCGCACAACGGAGAATCCCTCCGTCCCGGCCGGCACAATGAACATGCTTGCCCGCTGATGGGTGGGCGCCGCGGCGTTTGTCACAGCCATGACGATGGCGAACGCGGCCCCATCAGCGCTGCTGGTGAACCATTTGCGGCCGTTGATGATGTAATGGTCGCCGTCGCGGCGGGCGGTCGCGTCCAGCCAGGTCGGGTTCGATCCGGCCCGGGCGGGCTCGGTCATCGCAAAGCAACTTCGGATCTCGCCGCGGGCGAGGGGCTCGAAGAATTCGCCCTTCTGTTCGGGGCTCCCATGCGACAGCAGCAGTTCGAGGTTGCCAACGTCCGGTGCCTGGCAATTGAAGGCGTAGTGTCCGAGCGGCGTGCGACCGAGTTGTTCGCTCACTTCGGCGAAATGGGTGAGGCTCAGGCCCATCCCCCCCGCCGCGCTGGGCAGATATGGCGCCCACCAGCCGCTGGCCTTTACCACCTCCCGGATTGCGCGCAGGGCGGGCAGGGTGGCCAGAAAGCCGTGCCGCAGGAACTGCGGTTCGAGTGGGACCAGCCGGTGCTGAACAAGCGACCGGATATCGACGAGAAGAGCGCTGTTTGAATCTTGCATGCCGCCTCAGAATGCGCCGGCGGCCTCGAGGCCGCCATCCACGACGATGACACTTCCGTTGATGTAATTCGAAGCGGAAGAGGCCAGCAGCAACGCCGCGCCTTCGAGGTCTTCGGGCTGGCCGATGCGGCCGGATTTTTCCGTCAGGCTGGCCGACAAAGCAAGGTTGGACCACAGCGCTGCGCTGAATTTTGTCTGAATCACGCCGGGCGCAATGGCGTTGACCTGGATCCCCTGCGGGCCGAGTTCCTGGGCAAGCGCCTGGGTCAGCATCAAGACCGCCGCTTTGCTCACGCTATAGACGCCCATCATTCGCCCCGGCGTAATCCCAGCGATCGAAGCCATATTGATGATCTTGCCGCCCCCGCGCTTGAGCAGATGGGGGACCGCGATCTGGGCGACGGCGAAATAACCTTTTACGTTGACCTGTAGAGTCTTGTCCCACATTTCGTCCGTAGCGTCGAGTAGCGGCCCAAACTGCGGATTGGTGGCCGCGTTGTTGACCACGATGTCAAGCCCGCCGAAAGTGGCGACGACCTCTGCGATCGCCGCCGCGATCTGCGCCCGATCGCCAGTATGGCAGGCCAGGGCAATGGCCTTGCCTCCGCCGCGTGTGATGGCGTCCGCCACCGGCTGGACATTCTCGCGTTTGCGGCTGGAAACCGCGACCGCGGCGCCGGCGCGGGCATAGGCCCGCGCGATGGCTTCTCCGATCCCGCGCGAGCCACCGGTGACGAAAGCGACCCTGCCGCTGAGATCGAATCCGATGGGTGGGCCCATGTGTGACCGTGTGCGGCGACGGCGTTCCCTGCTATTTCGTTGGCGGGGCCGCGGTGATAAAGATCGGAGCTGGCGTTGGGGCGATCCGCACCGGGGTAGACGTGGCTCTGGTGATGATGACGAAGGTGGGGGCTGGGGTGGCCGTCACGGGCGCCGGCGGCGGCGGCAGCGTCGGCGCGGCCGGGGTCGGGGTTGCCCCGGCTGGGCTGGTCGGGGCGGGCGGACTTGTCGGAACTGCGGTTGAGCCCGGTGTTGGGGGCGCAGTTGGCGGCGTTGTCGCGCCAGGCGTAACAGGCGTAACAGGCGCGCTGGGCGTCTGCGTGCTGCCAGGCGATGATGCTGTCGGGCGGACGGGCGGCGCGGGGGCTAACGTGGATTCTGGGATCAATGTTGAAGTGGCCTGCAGCCTCGGTGGGGACGTTCCAGTTGGAGTTGCGATCGGTCCACCGTCAACTGGCCGCACGGTCACCTCGACGGTGGCACCCACAGCCTGGGTGGGCGTGGGCACCGCGGTCGCTGATCCGGCGACCCCCGCGCCGCCACCTTGCGCGCCCAGGACCACGGCAAGGAACCCGGCGCCGCACACCAGCGTCGCGCCAGCCGCGAGGAGGACCGGAATAAGTCGGGAGTGCTTTTCCTTCTGTTCCAGAGCGCGGTCGATCGCGTCGATCACGTCCTTGGCCGTCTGAAACCGCGTTTCAACCTTTTTCGCCAACAGCGTGTCGAGAATGGCACGTGTGGCGCCGGTCAAGTCGCTTCGGTACCGGGTAATGGGCGCAAGGGGCTCATGGGCGATGTGATACATCAAAGCCACGGGTGTCATCCCCTCGTAGGCGGTGGCGCCACTGAGCATTTCATACAAAATCATGCCCAGCGAATAAAGATCGCTGCGATGGTCGATTCTGCCCGGGGTGAGAAGCTGCTCGGGAGACATGTAGGCCGGGGTGCCGATCGTCATTTCGGTGTGGGTGAGACGGGTGGCCCCCGTGTCCTTGACAACCCCGAAGTCCGACAACACATACCGGGTGCGCCCTCCCGGATCATGGGCAATCAGGACGTTGCTCGGCTTGACGTCGCGATGCACCAGCGACTTTTCATGCGCGAAGCCCAGCGCGGCTGCCACCTGTCGCGCAATCAGCAACGCTTTTGCCTGCGGCATGAGTTGTTTGGACGCGCTCAGTTTTGCGATCGAGTCCGACAGCGTTTCGCCCAATAACTCCATCGAGATGAAATACTGACCCTGGGCGACGTTCGCTTCGAACACCTGGACGATATTCGGGTGCCGAAGATCCATGAGGGTCCTGGCTTCTCGCAGAAATCGGCTGATGTACTCGGCGTCGGCCGCCAGCGATGGCGCCAGGATTTTCACCGCGACTTCGCGGCTCGTCGGCTCGTGCACGGCGCGGTAGACCATGGCCATGCCACCCTTGGCAATGGGATTGAGAAGAATGTAGCTTCCAAGTTTTTCGGGCACGAATCCTCCAGCGGCCAGGCACAGCCGGACTTAAAACCGGATTGTAACCGACCCAACGTGATCAGCCCGCGGGCGGCGGAGAGGTGATCACAGGCACAGGAGTTGGTGGCGGCGCGGTCGACAGCTTCGGAGGCGTGGACGTCGGAGCCGGCACTGTTGGCGGCGGGGATGTCGCGGGTGGCGATGTTGGGGGTGGCGATGTTGGGGGTGGCGATGTCGGCGGCGGGGATGTCGCTGGCGGCGATGTCGCTGGCGGCGATGTCGGCGGCGGGGATGTTGGTGGTGGCGATGTTGGCGGGGGAGACGTGGCCGATGGTGTCCCGGTCGGAGTTCTGGTTGGTGTCGGTGTTGGCGTTGCTGTGGCGCCGGGTCCGGCGGGCGCATTTGTTGGCCCCTCGCTCAGGGTGGAGGTCGGGCCCGGGAGCAGCGGGGTGGGCGTCGGCGTGGCCTGTGCGGTGGCGGCCGAGAGCTGGGGTGTAGCCTGATTCCCATCCGGTACGAGTGTTGAGGTGGCATTCGCTGCCGGTCCGGTTGTCCCCTGGACAGGTGCTGGTGTGCCCGCGCTTACGGGTCGATTGGTCGCGAGGACGGCCGGCCCGGCCGGGCGGGTGGGCGTGGCTGAATTTGCATTCGCGTCGCTGATACCCTGTGCGCCCAGGTAGACGGCAAGAAAACCGGCGCAACACAACAATGACGCTCCGGTGATGAGCAGCAAGGGCAAAACTCTTGACCGCTTTTCCTTCTGCTCCAGCGCGCGGTCAATGGCGTCGATCACGTCCCTGGCCGTCTGGTAACGGGTCTCGACTTTCTTCGACAACAGCGTATCCAGAATCTCGCGCGTCGCCCGCGTCAAATCGGCCCGGTAACCCATGATTGGCGGCAGAGGTTCATGCGCGATGTGATACATCAGCGCCACCGGCGTCATCCCTTCATATACTGAGATGCCGCTCAGCATCTCGTACAGAATCATGCCCAGCGAATAGAGATCGCTGCGATGGTCTATCTTGCCCGGAGTGAGAAGCTGCTCGGGAGACATGTAGGCCGGGGTGCCTATCGTCATCTCGGCATGGGTGAGCCGAGTAGCCCCGGTGTCCTTCACAACCCCGAAATCCGACAGCACATGGCGGGTGCGCCCGCCTGGATCGTGGGCGATCAGTACGTTACTCGGTTTGACATCCCGATGCACAAGCGCTTTCTCATGCGCGAAGCCCAGCGCCGACGCAATCTGTCGCGCGATCAGCAGCGCCTTTGCCTGGGGCATGACCTGTTTGGCGGCCCGCAGTTTGGCCATTGAATCAAACAGCGTTTCACCCAACAACTCCATCGAGATGAAGTACTGGCCCTGGGCGGCGTTCGCCTCGAAAACCTGGACGATATTTGGGTGGCGCAAGTCCATGAGCGTCTTGGCCTCGCGCAGAAATCGGCTGATGTATTCGACATCGGCAGCCAGTGAAGGCGACAGTACCTTGATCGCGACTTCGCGGCCGGTCGGCTCATGCACGGCGCGGTACACCATCGCCATGCCGCCCTTCGCGATTGGGTTTAGCAGAATATACGAACCGAGTCGTTCTGGCATTTCGATGTCCCCCGGTGCCCGCCGCACCCATGCCGTGATTGTAGCGGACGCAGGCGATTCCCGTTACAATGCCATTGCACAACCCAAGGGGAGTCAAAACATGCAAACAATTGGACGCTACGAAATCAGCCGCGAGCTTGGCCGGGGCGGAATGGCTTCCGTCTTCGAGGCCAACGATCCTCGCTTTGGACGATCGGTTGCCGTCAAGGTGCTCCCGCGCGAGATGCTTTTTGATCCGGCCTTTCGCGCCCGGTTCGATCGCGAGGCGCGCACAGTCGCGATGCTCGAGCACAGCGGCATCGTGCCGGTGCATGACTACGGCGAGCAGGACGGCCAGCCCTTCATCGTCATGCGCTATATGCCCGGCGGTTCGCTGGCCGATCGGCTCAAGAACGGGCCGCTCCCGATACGGGCCATGGCAGACATCTTCGCCCGGATCGGCCCGGCCATCGACTATGCCCATGCCCAGGGGGTTGTCCACCGCGACCTCAAACCTGCGAATATTCTCTTTGACAACGCTGGCGAGGCGTACATCGCGGACTTTGGCATTGCCAAGATCTCCGAGAGTTCTGCGACGCCGGGCCTGACCCAGGGTGTGATCGGCACCCCGGCCTACATGAGCCCCGAACAGTGGGAGGGCAAGAC
>JBDSIP010000037.1:0-7032 GCA_039917915.1 Thermoflexales bacterium | reverse complement strand
ATTTCTGCAGGCTCTGATCGAATGCCTCGCCAAGGCTTTCCGCATCGGTGCTGACATCCAACAACGCAACAATAGCCGCGTCCAGGGTGGCAATATCACGCTCCCACTTCTTAGACTCTTTATCAGGTCCGTCGCTTTCAAGCCTAGCGTATTCCCATGCTCTGTCATTGTTGCTTACTGGAGTTTGGCAACTCAGCAGTCAGAGTGAGCTTCGCTTCCGCCGTGAGCAGGCGCAACAGAGCGCGCCCCGGCTGGGGGCGAAATTGCGAAGAAGATCGACGAGCGCGAAGCGCGGTCTATGTTGGCGCGACGCTCTCGAGGATCTGCTGATCGGTGCGGCCGTTGCGTGCGAGGCCCGCGATGTGGAGGATCAGTTGGCGAAAGTGCCAAGTTCGATGTTCGTTGAGCGTATTCGCAAACGGAGCGAGCGGTTTGCCTGGCCGATAGGTTTCGGCCCTCCGCACGCACAGAAAGGCATACGCGACGAACACCAGAGCATGCCAGCGCAAAATGGCGTCGAGCGACCGCACGCGATAGTCGCCCAAGCCGAGACGTTGCTTCAACCACCAGTTGCCGAGTTCGCATTCCCAGCGCAGCGTATAGATCTTCAAGATCGTCGTCGCGCTGAGCGCGGTGTCGGACGAAATGAAGAAGGCCGGAGAGCGGTCCCGGCGGTGCCTTTTTGAGATGACCACGGCCACTTGATGAGAGCAGCCACGCACTCGTCCACGAGCGACCCGGACTTGGTAAGTGCGTTTGCCTTTGGTCGATGACAGCGAGATTCGCTGCCTGCGCTGTTGGGCCAATTTGGACCACCACTGGGAAAGCGGTGTGCCCGACAAATTGCGGTTGGAGCGACTGGCGCACACAAAGTGCCAGCCGCGCCGTCGAACGGCTTTGAACATGTTTTGCGAGGCATACCAACTGTCGAAGAGGACATACACCCGTCCGCTGGGCAAGCGCCCTTCCACCTCCTTGAACATTTGTTCGACCAGCTGATTGGTCGTGTAAAAGCGCAGCCCTGCAGCGCCCGCGCGCCTGAGCTTGTTCACCTGCTTGCGCCTGAGATACAGCCGCCACGACAATGGAAAGCTGAAGGGTCCCAGCACCAGCATCAGGTTGATGTAACGCGACGCGTTGGAGTGCCGCCGGGTCTGCCGACGTTGCTCGACATGATCGTAGAACAGCCCAACCGCCGCCATCGCCTTGGTGGCGATGTCCTTCACGCACAAGCTGTCGTCGATGGCCAGCCCGATCCGGCCTTCGCCAAGCCGCATTTGAAGCTTGCACGCCATAATCAGAACGGCCTCGATCATTCTCTCTCGCACCTGTTCGGCGCTCCACGGGCTGACCCGAAAGAAGTCGGCCAAGGCGAAGTGGTCGGCATGCGCCAAAAGCAAGCATCGGGTCAGTCCCGCCAGAGTTTTGTGCCGCAGGTCGCTCACCACCAGGGCCTCGAGCACATTCAGCGCGTGCCGCACCTGAAAGACGTTCAGCCCCAACAAGAGCGGCAGGGCGAAGTTGCGCATCCATTCGGAATGATCGATAATCATGTTGGCCTCGCTTGTGATTCTTGGCGTGATAACCGAAGAATACCAAGCTAGGCCACTTCTTGTCTATGGGGCGGGAGTTGCCAAACTCCAGTCCTTAAGTGTCCCGTCATGTGTTTCTTGTGTCCATCCTGGTGGCAGGTCAATGGGATACAGCCCCTGAGATTGCAGGCTATTCGAATAGCTTGCCGCCCAACCAAAGTCAAGAAAGGTGTCTCTGAATCGGACCTGGTTCAGTATTCCGGACCGAACGATGTCTCTTCCAATGGAATAGCGATTGAGTTGTTTCGCCAGCTTGGGATGAAGGTTCCGATTGTTCCACGCCAGGTTTGCGGCAAAAATGCGCGCGTTACTCAGCACCTGCGCGATAACCAGAGTTGTGGCATCATCGCAGCCCACGCCAGCATAGTTGCAGTTGTTCTGCGAACCCGCCGGATCATGCCCCGTCGGATCCGTAAACTTGAGCGGGTTGTTCGCCATCGCCGCGTAACGGTTCAGGCTTTGCGGGTTGGCCGGGTTCGGCACCCCGGCCTTCGCCCAATGGCATTAAGTTAAGGGGTAAGCCGCTTGACATAGCGAAGGTAGTTGGCGGTCCGATAGGGTTGGCGCCCTAATCTCGGATTGCTTCGATTTGGCGCATGGTGGGTCGGAGTCAAAAGTAGAAGTGCCGTGATCTCGTCGAGCACGGATTCGATGTCCTTGGTGGTATCACTCAACAAGCTCACTACCCGCAACACCAGGCATGAATAACTGGTTGTGCGGTTTACTTTGGGTATGGTCTTCGTTTCGGGTTTGAGATCGCGGGCATCCAGTATCTGTTGGGCTGGTTTCATCAGGATGCTCTCGAATGTCGTCAGGAACAGAATGCCATAGAAGTCTTGGCGGATAACCTGGAGGCGACTGCCGCTAAACCGTTCGAGTTCAAAGATGTTCTTCAGACGGTTGAAGAAACCCTCCTGCCTGACATAGCGCAGTCCGTATGCCTCATAGATCGCCGCGCGTGGATACTGTTCCTGATCGCATAACGTGGTAAGCAATACTTCTGTCTCGCCACTGGAAAGCTGGAACTTGATCAGCCGGACTGGGATCTTCTTTGGCAAACCGTTCTTCCGACAATAGTCTCGCATTGGTTTGTGCGCCGGCATCTCCAGATCGGTCAGCCATTCCAGATCGGGCGATTCAAAAAAGCGCCGCACCACCCCGAACCCGGCACTCGGACAGCGCATGATCACGTCGCGCCGTGTTTTCTTGGCTTTGGCGATCGTCGGATACCCCACCAATCCGCGGTCAAGCATGAGCACATCGCCGGATTTCGTCGTTGACCATAGCGATTCATTTTCAATCCAGTCCTGTTCATTTTGGATTGCCTGCAGACTTGCCGCGAGACCAAGGTCATTGCACACATCGTGCAACACCATCGTTTGGGCCAACACGTAGTCGCCATGCTGGTTGTGTTGCGCCCCAAACGCTTGGCGCGTTTCGGGTGTGTCCGGCATATGCAGGATCGACCCATCAACCGCCAGGAGGCGCCGACCCCGCCAATATTTGATTGGCTGATCCGGGTCTTCTATGGCGTAGAATCCGTCGCAAATCACCCGGTTCAATGCATCGAACAATTCTGGCTTCACCTTTCGCCTCGCTTGACAAATTGCGCTCGCGGTTGGCGATTTCGTCGGCATCCCCAAGTCCTGAAAAACTTGATTCAGACCGTTCTGTTGCGACATCTTGTGTCCGCGCAACATCGTCATGCTGACCCGAAAAAATGTCAGGCGGCGCTCCCGGATGAACTCCGTTGCTTGACATCGGAACCGCTCAACCGTCGAGGGCAAATTGAGAAACTCCCGAGCCATCGCCGTGAGTTGTGTGTTTTTTGGGGTGAGGTGATATTCATGGTGCCTAGTTTGACATAATCCTTAACTTAATGCCATTGCGCGAAAGCGGGGATCCACAAGATGCCCCGTCGCAAAACCATGGGCTGAAATCAGAATTGCCCTGGCATTACTTGTGGATCCCCGCTTTCGCGGGGATGACGGCCCGTTTCGCGGGGATGACGGCCCGTTTCGCGGGGATGACGTTCCGTGGGGGGGCAGCGGTCCTCGGTTCGCAGTCCGCGGTCGGCGGTTTGCAGTCCGCGGTCCCACTTCTTTCGTCATCGTCGAACCTCCGACTTCAACGTCTCCCAGATCTCGGCCCCGAGAGCGCCAAAGGCGGGATTACGTTTGAGGGCATACACCTCGCGCGGACGGGCGAAGGGCACCCTGATCTCAGCCTTGATCGTGCCTGGGGCCGCGCCCATCACCAGCACCCGGTCGCCCAGGACCAGTGCCTCATCGATCGAATGGGTGACAAACAAGACCGTTTTGCGGGCGCCGGTCTCGCCTTCCCAGATCCGGAGCAGCTCATTCTGGAGCAGGGTCCGATTCTGCTCGTCGAGGGCGCCAAACGGCTCGTCCATGAGCAGCGTGTCGGCGTCGTTGGCCAGCGCCCGAGCGATGGCGACCCGTTGCTTCATCCCGCCCGAGAGCTGATAGGGATAGGCCTCGGCAAAGGGCGTCAACCCGACCAAAGTCAGCATGCGAGCAACCGTCGCGTCGCGCTGGCGGTCGGGCTCGCCGCGCACGCGCAGCCCATAGCCGACGTTCTCGTTGACCGTCATCCAGGGAAAGGTGGAGTCGCCCTGAAAGACCAATGAGGGCGTGACGGTCGGCGCGGGCGTGACCGCCGCGGTCCCCGAGGTCGGGGCCTCGAGCCCGGCGATCAGGCGCAGCAGGGTGCTTTTGCCACATCCGCTTGGCCCGACGATGCAGACGAACTCGCCATCGGCGATGGCGAGCTCAAGCGGCCCGAGTGCGGCGATGCTGCTTCCGTTTGGCCCGGCAAAGGTCTTGCGGAGGGCCTTGATTTCTATCATGTTCTTTGGAGGATGATGGGGTGGCTAACAACTCCTAGCAGAACCTGTTTTCCGAGGCGATATCCCCCGGCTTCGCCGGGGGATATCGCCTCGGAATCCGGTACTGTTGGTGCTACCAAGCCACCCCATCATCCTCCAAATCTATTTCATTTCAGCTTTGCCCATCTCCTTGAGGGCAGTCTCGACATAACCGCGGTTGACGAACTTGTTCATATCGAGGTCAGTCGGGTAGTTCAACAGGCCCTGTTTGCGATAGAAGGTCTGGAGGGTCATGATGTCGGCGATGGGCACCCCGCCGTTCGGATCGAAGTATGGCAGGGGGAGGCGCTTGAGGACTTCGACATCGGTCTTCATCCATTTGGAAAGGATCGCCAGGTTCGCCGGGTCATAGCGCTTGTCGCCCTGCAGATCGCGGGTCGCTTTGAGGTAGGCCTTGACAAAGCCCTGGGCCCTGGCCGGGTTCTCAGACGACCACTTCTTGTTGAAGTACACGTAGGTCGGATAGAAGTCGCTGATAAAGTCCTCGGACAGGCGCTTGATGATCCCCTTGTCCTCGGCGGCGGTGGCGAAGGGCTCGGTCAGGATGGCCCCATCCAGGCCGCCGTTCTCAAGCGCAGCGCCAATGTTCTGGAAGGGCATCCCGATGATCTCGACATCCTTGACATCCAGGCCGCCCTTCTGCAGCGCGGAATAAAGCCACCACTCCGTCGCGGTGCCGCGGTTGTTGGTCGCGACCTTCTTGCCTTTCAGGTCCGCGATCTTGGTCAGCTCGCCGCTGTCAAAACGCTTTTTGCTCACCACCAACGGGCTGGCCAACTTGGGCCGCTCGGTGTGCAGCGAGGCGGCAATCTCGAATTCAATCCCGCGCTGGACGGCGTTGAGCATGCTGGCGGCGATGCCGCTGCCGGAGGCCTCGAAGTTGCCGCTGGCGACCTGGACGACCGCATCGGAGCCGCCATCGGTCGGGAGCAGCTCCACGGTCAGGCCCTGCTCCTTGAAATAGCCCTTCTCGACCGCGACGTACATCGGGTAGTTGATCGAGACGGGGATGTAGCCCACCCGGATCGACCCGGCCGCTGGAGCGATGGTCGCGGCTGGCGCAGCGGTGGCAGCAGGTTTGGTCGCGGGCGCGGCGCCGGGTGCGGCCCCGCATGCGGCGAGCAGGGCGGCGCCGATCAGCGCCGTTATCAGTAACTTCTTCATTACAGGTTTCTCCTCTCAGAGCGCCTGGCAGAACCTGTTCCGGAGGCGATATGTCCGCCCCGGCGTGCGCTAGGGCGGGCATATCGCCTCCGAAAACAAATCATGGTTAGGCGTTCTTAGACACTACAAGCGCCCCAACCCGGGGCGCCGCTATCTGACTATACAATCCCTTTGCCATGAAACTTGAACAAGAGTTGACGATTTCGTTTGGCCGCGACGCCACGTTCGTCGCGCGCGCCCCCGGGCGCGTCAATCTTATCGGCGAACACACCGACTACAACGACGGCTTTGTATTGCCGATGGCGATCGACCGGGATGTCATCCTGGCCGGCGCGGCCCGCGCCGATCGCATCGTAAGGGTGCGCTCGCTCGACTTCGATCAAACGACCGAATTCAGCCTGGACTTCATTAGGCGCGATACTGCCGCGCCCTGGAGCAACTACATCCGCGGGGTCGCGGTCGCGCTGCGTGACACGGGGTTTGTCTTGCACGGCTTCGATGCGGTGATGAAGGGCGACGTGCCGATCGGGAGCGGGCTGTCATCTTCGGCGGCAACCGAGATGGCGGCGATCATGGCCTTCAAGGCCGCCGCGGACCTGAGTGGCGCGCCGATCGACGAGGGCCGCCTTGACGGCGTGTTGGCAGCCAGGCTCGCCCAGCGCGCCGAGAATCATTTCGTAGGGGTCAATTGCGGGATCATGGATCAGTTCATTTCGTCGCTTGGCCAGGCTGGTCATGCGTTGAGGATCGATTGCCGCAGCCTCGACTTTGAGCTCGTGCCGATGCCAGCCGGGGCGACCGTGCTGGTGGTTGACACGGCCGCTCCGCGCACCCTGGCGGGAAGCGCTTACAACGAACGGCGGGCCGAATGCGAGGCGGGGGCCGCGTTGTTTGGGGTGCGGAGCCTGCGGGATGTCAACATCGTTGAATTCAAACGCCTGCGCGACAGCCTGCCCAGCCCGCTGGTGTTGCGCTGCGGGCATGTGATCCTGGAGAACGTGCGGACGCTGGACGCGGTCGAGGCCATGCGCCGGGGCGACCTCGAGGAGCTCGGCCTGCTGATGAGCCACTCGCACGAGAGCCTGCGCGATCTGTATGAAGTCAGCAGCCCCGAGTTGAATGCAGTGGTTGAGATTGCCCAGGCCGAGGAAGGCGTTTACGGCGCGCGGATGACCGGGGCCGGATTTGGCGGCTGCGCCATTTCCCTGGTCGCCAATGACAAGGTCGAGGCGGTCACCGCCCGCATTGCCGAGGAATACCCGAAGCGGACCGGCCGCACGCCCAAGATCTATCCGTGCGTTGCCAGCGCCGGCGCAAGCTACAGGCTGCTTGCCGGCACAGCCTAGGTTGATTTTCTCCGGAAGCGAT
>JBDSIP010000036.1:0-3680 GCA_039917915.1 Thermoflexales bacterium | reverse complement strand
CCGGATTGTGTCCGCGACGATCCTGTAGGCCAGGAATTTCACGGGCGCGTAGTTGCCGTACATGCCAGGCAACGTAATCGCATAGGCCTTCCAATCCTTGCCATCGTAGGGAGCCAGCTCGCGACCGACCAGGATCGGCAACATGTTCTCCGCCACTTTCGGCGCTTCCACGAAAACCGTATTCAGATTCTGCGGAAAAACCAGGGCGGTCACAAGCGCAATCGCCGCGCTCCCCGCCAACACAACCGCGGCTTTTTGGGTCCGCGCAGCGAAGGACCCGGCCAGGGCGCCCATTCCGTCGACGAGGCGCTGCAACGCGATCCCGCCGAAGACAAAAACGGGCGGTATCGCCGCCAGCAGGCGGTTGCCGCTGGGCGCATCGATGGTCAACAGGCCCCCGATCAACACGCCAAGCCCAAACCAGACCAGCACGATTTGCTCGGCAAAACGACGCGCCCGGGTGAAGGCCAGGGCAATTCCAAGCCACATGAGGACCACCGTCGTAGCGTCGAATCCCGGGAAGTTGATCAGGTATTTGCCGCCGGCATCGCCTTTGTTGGTGAAGTAGCCAAAGACGCGCTCGAACTGCAATGCCGCAAGCCGTCCGAAGTCGTTGGCCAGGGTTGCATCCGCGCCAAGCGTGTGGCGGATGCTGTTGTTGGTCAGAATGAAGACGTCGTCCATGCGTCCGCCGAATGTGGATGGATTTGCGGCGTACCACGCCAGCAAAGGCGCGAGACTGATCGCCGCGGCGATGCCCGTCACCAGAATGTGCCTGAAATCGATCTGTTTTCTGCGCCACAGGATCAGCAGGAGGGGCGCGGCGACGACAGGCAGAAGCCTGGCAGAGGCGTACATGTACTGGGCAAGCCCCATCACCAGGCCCATGCCGACAAAGACCAGCATGCGCCGGCCGCCCCGGGCCGCGATGATGATCAGCAACGCGGTCAACGCCATCATGAATGACGGGTGGATGAAACCGCCGCCCATGCGGCTGTACTGGATGTGGGTGTGGCTGGCAGTGAGTAGAAGGGCCGATCCGAAACCGGCGATGCGCCCCCACCCCAGGCGGGCAAAGACGTAGAGAACCGGAATGGTGCCTGCGCCGAAGACGGCCGCCGACCAGCGCATCCCAATTTCGTTCCTCCCAAAGATCGCCATGAAAAACGCGTCAATGTAGTGATACAACGTGGGAAGTTGATACCAGTCGTACGAGGTAATGAATGGCGGAAGAGGTTCCGGCCCGATCAGGATCCGCAGCCCGCGCCATGCGGATTCAGCTTCGTCACCGTGCATATTCACCGGGAAGTGGGCGTTGTCATACGCCCGCAGAAACAGCGCCACGAGCGAGATGAGCGCCACTGCGCCGATCTCCAGGAGAATGGCGCGCTGGGTCAGCGCCTGTCGCATCACTGTGGGCAGCTTGACCGTATCAGTGCGTGTGTCGCGCAAAAAAGCGGCGGCGATCATCGTCAGAATGCCAAGTCCCCACAGCGCCACGGGAATCCACCCTGCCGGGGCGCCCAGCGCCAGTAACGCGCCCATCGCCGCAAAGAGCAGCGCCATGCCGCCCAGAACCTGGATGGGATGACCTGCGATCACGTCTTTTGCGGCCATCAGGTTTTGCCGAAGCGTAGGATTGGGCAGATCGCGGGTCAGGTCGCCGATCCTGAAGAACGCGACGAGTGCCAGCAACGCCGCCACGGCCATTCCTGCCACTTGCTTGTCGCCGTAGGCGCGAATTGCGATACCGAGCGCGACAGCCAATAGCGCGAGACGAACAAGGCGCATGACCATGTTGCGGCGGGAATCCGATGCGGAAACGTTGTTCATGGGGCGGGAGGTATTCGATAGGTTGAGAACAGCAACTGGCCCCGCAGCACATACGAAGACGAGAGTCCCCCTGGATGCGCGCTCTTGTAGGCCTCAAGTTCGGGAGCTGATTTGGCCATCGCAACCACGACGATGCCGCGGCCATCCTTGCCGGGCGCAGGCAGCTCGCTTGCCTTCTCTGCCGGCGCGATCGTCGCCTTGCTGGCCATGAAGCGCGTGACCGAGAATCCGACCCAGGTGGGATTGCCCATGACATAGGCGTAGTAGCTCCCCTGATCCTTTGCGAGCTCACGCACGATCCGGATCCCATCGCTGTAGTCGGCCCGAGTGGCGTATGTGACGAAATACGTGTTCAGGTTTGTCAGACAAATGAAGGCGAGGGCGCCGGCAATGAGCGGCGCGGCGAGCCAGCGCAGGATCGGGCCGCCCACCGCCGAGATCAGCAACCAGATTTGCCACAGCCCATATGCGGCCATGATCGCCATGGCGGCATGGGCGATCACCAGGCGTGGCCCGCCTGGCGCGTCCAGATTCAGTATGGCGCCAAGCACAACCGTTGAGATCAGCCAGGTCACCGTCATGAATTCTCCGGTTCGCTTCAGGCGGAAAAGCATGATCCCGAGACCAACCCAGAACAATGCAGCGGACACGACATCGAGCGGCGGGATCTCGGATGTGTAGAAACCGGATGTGTCGCCGCGAAACACGAAGAATTCGAGCGTGCGTTGGGTCTGCGTCCCGAGCAGCAATCCCAGATCGCGCGGCAGTTCCGCATCAGGGCCAAGTGTGTGCTTGTAGATCGGCTGGTTAAAGATGCTGACCCCCTGGGCTCGGCTGAAGACCATCTCGGGGCGCGCCAGGTATTCGACAGCGAGCGGGGCCGCGATCACGAACAGACCCAGCGCGACCGCGCCCAAATGCTTCCATGACAGCGACTTCATCAGCGCCATGCGCGCAAGCCAAAGGATGAGCAGGACAGCGGTAAGGCGTCCTGCCGCATAGAAATACTGCGCGAGTCCGGTCGCCAATCCCGCCACGAGAAATGGCAGGAATGGGCTGGACTTTGCCGCCTCGGGCTTGCGCTCGGCCATCGAAAGCGCCGCCATGGTAAGAGGCACCCAGGCGGAGGCCTCAATCGTCGGCATGGCCATGCGGCTGTAGTGCACGTTGGCGTGGAGGATTGCAAGGATCACCGCCGCGCACACGCCGACGAATCGACTCCGAAACGCCACGCGGGCGGCGGCATAGGTCATTGCCACCGTCAGCGCCCCAAAGATGGGCGAAGCGGCCCGGAGGCCGACCTCGTTTGGGCCGAACAAACGCACAAAGACCGACTGGATGTAGATGAAGAGCTGGGCAAATCCAAAGGTCGTCTGCACATTGGCGAAAGACGGCGTTGCCCCGCCGACCAAACGCAACACGTCAAGCCCTTGCGCGCCTTCGTCGCCATGCACAAAGGGAGGGTAGTTGGCAAGATCGTAGCCACGCACCAACAGGGCCACCAGACCGATCCCAACCATGGCCGCAATGTCGATTCGATCCAGCCCCGCAAGGGGCGGGGAGCCGGTTCTCCTCTCTGCATCCAGCAACCGAATGCCGGCGATCGCAACGCCTATCCCGGATACCCACAGCGCTGCGCTGACAAGGGTCATCGACGCTGCTGGCACGAGGAGGGCGGCGGCGCAGGCAAAGAGCACCGCAACACCAGGCAGAACCGCGTTGCGATTCGACAAAAGGATGCCTGACAGCGCGCGCGCTGAAGTGCCAAGCGATTCGCTCGGGCTCGCGTCCAGCGCCTCCACGGCCCCCCCCGCCTCGGACAAGACCCCTTCGGTGCTCGCCCGGCG
>JBDSIP010000035.1:0-9742 GCA_039917915.1 Thermoflexales bacterium | reverse complement strand
GGGGGCCTGTCGCTTCTGGTTGGTTCGCTTTGCTCAGGCGATGAGGTGATGGCGCAGCGCCAGCGCAGCCGCTTCGGTCCGGCTCTCAACCCCGAACTTGGAGAGGATGGCGCTGACATGGGTCTTGACGGTGGACGAGCTGACGCCCAACTGATGGGCGATCTGGGTGTTATTCAGTCCCTCGACCAGCAAGGCCAGCACGGCCCACTCGCGTTTAGTCAGGTCATGACCCGGCGGGCGCGGTTTGTTGGCGGCCTCGACCAGAATCTGGGTGGCTTCCGGCGACAGGGTGGCCTTGCCTTTGTGCGCCGATCGGATGGCCGCGACGAGCCTCTCGGCCGAGACATCCTTGAGTAAATATCCGATCGCCCCCGCCTGGAGCGCTTTCTCGACCAGTCCCTCTTCCTTAAAGCTGGTCAGGGCGATCACCTGCGTGCTTGGAAATTGCTGGCGGATGGCCCGCGTCGCGGCCACGCCATCGATCGTGGGCATGACCATGTCCATCAGCACCACATCCGGCAGGACCTCTTTGCATAGTTGAAGCGCGGCAGCTCCGTCGTCGGCTTCGCCCACCAGCTCAAGGTCATCATAAACTTTCAGGAAGGTCGCCAGGCCAAGGCGCACCATGGGATGGTCATCCACAACCATTACCCGGATGGGTGAAGCAGACATCATTCCACCTCTTGTTTGGGAGCCGGCGCCCAGCGCATGGCAAGATCGGCGCCTTGGCCCGGTTGACTTTCAATCGATAGCACCGCGCCCACGGCCTCGGCCCGTTCGCGCATGATGGTCAGGCCATAGTGGCCGGACCGAGTTTTCGCGGCATCAAAGCCGCGGCCATCGTCGTGGATACGCAGCTCAACCGCGCCGTCCGCCGGGCCATACTGAAGCTTGATCTCAACCCGTTTTGCCTTGGAATGCTTGGCAATATTATTCAGCCCTTCCTGGCATAAACGATAGAACGCCACCTGCGCCGCGGCCGGCAAGGCGCCCTTGCCGGTAACGCTCACCGTCACCGGGATCTTCGCCCGGCCCGTAAGCGCATTGGCCAGAAGCCGCAACAGGTCGCCCAGGTCGCCGTCCGTCAGGGCCGTGGGGCGCAGTTCCACGAGCAAGATCCGCATTTCTGCCAGCGCGCCGCGGATCAGGCGGCGCAGATCATCCAGTGACTCCCGCCCCTGCGCGTTGTCGCGCTCCCACAGGCGCGGCAGGACCTCGGCGATCAACCCCGCCGAGAACAGTGACTGGTTGACGGCATCGTGCAAGTCCTGGGCCAGGCGCTGGCGCTCGCGGAGCACGGCCAGCGTCGCGGCGTGCTCATACAAGTCGGCGTTGACCATGGTGATGGCCGCCTGGTTGGCCACGATCAGGGCCAGGTTGGCATGATGGTCGGTGAAGTAGTCCAACTCGTTGTGGGCAACCCCTATGGCGCCGATGACCTCGCCCTTCACGGCGACCGGCACCCACATCCAGGCCCGCATCCCGGCCAACAGCATGGCGGCCTGGTTCTCGAGAAATGACCGGAGGTACTGCGCGGCCGAATCTTCGCTCGACACATCGGCGATTCGAATCGGCGCGTTGTCCTTGAACAGGGTCGTCAGGGTTATTTGACCGTTCATTCGAATGCGGAACGGGACAGCCTGCTCCAGCGGCTGCGGCCCGCGCACGGCCAGGGGGACCAGATCCGAACCCTCCAGCGCAAAGAGCCCTGCCTGGGTGTAATCCAGTATCGAGCGGAGTTGGTCAAGAATCAAGCCCGGCTTGAGTTGCAGGGCCGAGGCCAGGGTTTGGGAGACTTCCAACAGGGTGGCCTGCTCGCGCGTCCGGGTCTCCACCTGTTCAAGAAGATACTGTTCGGCCTCAACCCGCAGACTGACGTCCCGAACGACACTCAACAGACAGGCCCTGCCCCCGCGCAGAAGCGCCGAGCGGCGCTCCTCGGCATAGAATTGCGTTTTGTCCCGGCGCAAGTGGACGGACAGCGCCTCATAGACGTCGCCCGGCCGAAGGCTCTGGAGATCGGTGAGGAACTGGCGCTCGCCATTTGGGTTAATGTAACTCGCCGGGCCGAGGCCGATGAAATCCTGGCGCGCATAGCCGTGCATCGCGATTGCGACGGAGTTTGCGTCGACGATGCGTCCGGTTTCCACGTCGTTAATGATCAAGCCATCACCCGTGGCGTCAAAGACATCCCGATAAGCATCGCCCGTAGGGAGCATATGACTCAGTGTATTCCCGTTTGCCCAAGCAGGAAACGGAGCACATCGGCGGCGCCGTAACTGGTCTTTCCGGCCGGCACAAGTTGACCCACCGCCGCCAGGTCGTCGCCGGAGGTCACGAGCGCTTGTTCCACCGCGCCATCTTTGCGGTGCTGGCCATAACCGGCGGTGGCCACCAGGTTGTTGCACAGGCAGGCCCTGCCCGCCGTGTCTTCGATTTTGCCGCCCTTGCGCACATAGTCTTCGACGGGTTCAGCGGGGCAGCGATAGTTGAGCGTGCCGTCTTCGTTCTTGACGATCACCCGCAAAAAGCCCAGATCGCAGATGCGGTTGCGCGCCGCGTATACCTCCGGATCCGACATCGTCCCGGGCACCGACACCACCTTGAACGGAAATCCGGTGGGCGAGGCGTTGGGGCTGGTGAATACCTGCGCGGCTTCATCAAACACCTGGCCCAGCACCGATTTCTTCAGGGCCGGCGCCATGCCCGATTCGTCGCACAGGGCAAAGGCGGTGCCCACCTGGACGCCCGTTGCGCCGGCCGCCAGAATGTTCTTCAGTTGCCGGGGGTTTCCGAAGCCGCCCGCAAACCAGAAGGGCAACCCGAACTGCTTCATCTTCTCGGGATCGACCACATCCTTGTCACCATAGATCGGCTCGCCCAATTCATTGAGTTTGAGCGCGCCGCGCGGAGGCGCGTTGTGGCCGCCCGCCGTCGGGCCTTCCACCACGAAACCGTCGATGGCGCCTTCGCTGCGCTTGAGCAAAGCCTGGGCCAGGGTGACCGAGGAAATGATGGGCAGGAATTTGGGCCGTTTGAGTTGCCCGAACAGGCCGGCGATACCGGGGAAAATCCGCTCGGGGTCAAAATGCATCCGCACGTCATCGTCCGGTCCGGTTCCGTGGGCGTCGAGCCGATAGGAGACGGGCTCGTGGCGGGCCAGCTTATCCAGCACGCCCGCCACTTGGGTGGGGATTCCGGCGCCCATCAGCACATAGTCCACCCCGGCCAGCATCGCGCCATACAACGAGGCGAGGTTGGGCATCTGCACTTTTTCGAGCAGGTTTATCCCGACCAGACCGGCATGATTCTCCTTGGCCAGAAAGACCTCGACGTAATTGGCCAACGCGGTCAGTTGATCCAGGAAGATGGGCGGCGTGACCGAGTAGGCCGGGGGCGTCTTGTATGGCGCGCCGGGCGCCTTGCCGCCCGCGACATAGTAGCGCTCGAGGATGGTCTTCACCACCTCAGGCAGGGGCAGGCTGGCGAGGGCGCGCCGCATGTGCCCGCCAAGGTCGCCATCGGCGAGCCGGCTGGCCAGCACCCGGTTGATGCCGGTGCCCGAAACAACGCCCAACTGTCCAAGCTGAGACACGGCCCGGGCCAGGGTCCAATTGGAGATCGCGACGCCCATGCCGCCTTGAATGATGAGTGGGAAATTCATGGGCTAGTCTCCTGCATGCGGAAGCGTGCGGTGCTGCCCCAGCCATTCCAGCAGGGCCCGAACGCTCGCGGTGGCGAGGGCAATGCTCGTGTCCGCCGCGCCGTAGTAAATGCGCAACGTATCGCCATCCGGCGCGACGGTGTAGCCGCACGGGAAGACCACGTTGCCGACGTCGCCGAATTGCTCATACGGCTCTTCCGGCCCAAACATCCACTCGTCACTGCGGGCCAGACAACGTTCCGGGGTATTCAGATCAAACAGGGCCAGCCCAAGCCGATAGATCGCGCCCGCTGCGGTATGCCGCACGCCGTGATAGATCACCAGCCAACCCTCGGAGGTCTCGATGGGCGGGGGGGACAGGCCGATCTTGTTCGCATCCCACCAAGCGCCGCGCCGGGCGGCCAGCATCAGGCGGTGGCTGCCCCAGTGGCGCAGGTCGGGCGAATAGGACATCCACATGTGCGCGCCCGCGCCGCTGACCGGGCGATGGATCATCGCCCAGTTGCCGCCAATCCGGTGCGGGAATAGGGCCGCATCCTTGTCCTCCGGCGGCAATATCATTCCCAGGCGCTCGAAGGTGTGGAAGTCCTCCGTCATCGCGAGGGCGACCCCCGGGCCGCTGCTGGAGAAGGCGGTGTAGACGACGACGTATTTCTTCAGTTCGGGGACATACGTAATACGCGGGTCTTCAATTCCCCACAGCTCCTCGGGATAGTTCGCGGGATCCGCGGGCAGGGTCGGCTGGGGATCGATCTGCCAGCCATCCACGCCATTCACCGAGCGGGCCACGCTCAAGTGCGAGTGGCCGCGCCGATCCTCGACCCGGCACAGGAGCAGGGTTGTGCCATCGCGCAGCAACGTGGCGCCGGGGTTGAAAACGCTGTGAGCCGGATAGGGCCAGTCAGCGGCAGTCAGGATGGGATTGGATTTATGGCGTTGGAAAAGTTGCGGATGCAGTGTTGTCATCGCGTAAGAACTTCCTTGGAGATGAACGCCGACTCGGCCAGGCGGAGCTCCAGCAGGGACTGGAGAAAGGCCAGGGTCGATTCGGCGCCTTGGTTTTCGTTCAGGCGGTCGGGATGCAGGCCGTCGCGACAACCGCCCGTTGTCGGATCGTAGATGGGTAGATTCAGATCGTTGCGCCCGAGGAACCACTCGAAGGCGCGCCGGGCCTCCTTGCGCCAGCGCTTATCGCCCGTCGCGCGGTGGGCCTCGAGGCAGGCTGAGATCATCGCCTGCGCTTCCACCGGCTGCTGATCAAAGCGGGCCTGTTCGCCGCCCTTTTGATAGAACCCGTTTGAGCCGATCGGCACAAACGGATGACCCTCGCCGTCCGAGCGCTGCAGATCAGCCAGCCAACCCAACGCTTCCAGTCCGGCCCCGGTCATCAAAGGATTGGACATCGTGTGGCCGCACAGAATCATCGCATGCGGGAGCGTGGCGTTGCAGTAGGTCAGCCGGTCCTCAAACCAGAGCCAGTTTTCCGCGCGGTTTTTCTGATACAACGCCAGAAGGCGCCCCGCAAGCTCCTCGCGAACCTGGCTGGCCAGGCGATCGCCGGAAAACCGCTGCAGATACTCGTCGATGCCCATCAGCGCGAAGGCCCAGGCGCGCGGGCTGGTCGTGCCCAGAATGGCGGGCAGAGCCTGTTCGAACACCTTGCCGGCCATGCTGTGCATGGTGGGCCTGTTTGACCGGCCCAGGACCGTTCCCAGCGCCCACAAGGTGCGGCCGTGGCTGTCCTCCGAGCCGATGTCCTCCAGCCAATGGCGCTGGTAGTCCATGAAGTTGCGGAAGCGCCCGGTCTCGGGGTTGAAGGCATACCAGATAAAGGCGAGATACCGGGAACCCAGCTCGAGGGCCTCGTTGTTGCCAACCGCCTCCAGAAGCGCGCTTACCATGAGCGCGCGGGCGTTGTCATCGGACGTATAGCCCTCGGCATAGTTGGGCACGGTGAAGATCGCGTGCTGCAACATGCCGGTGTGGTCGGTCATGTGGCGCAGATGATCGAGTTTGAGCGGGGGCAGTTCGGCTGGCCGGCGATCAAGCGGTTTGACCGCGAACTCGGATGAGGCGAAATGACGCCGTTCGACCCGCGCGCGCACAAAGGTCTCCATGTAGCGGCGGGCCACCTGCGGCCAGATCATCGCCCGTCCAAACAGATACGCCCGCTTGCGCATGGCATGGCGTTTGGACTCGTTGTCCAGCAGGTCGATCACCTGCTCCGCCAGCGCGGCGGGATCGCGGAAGGGCACCAGCACCCCGCGCTCATCGGCCAGGATCTCCTCGGCATACCAGTACGGGGTCGAAATCACAGCCTTGCCCGCGCCAACCGTATACGCCAGCGTGCCCGAGGTGATTTGATTCGCGGTAAGGTAAGGGGTGATGTATAAGTCGGCGGCGCTGATGAACTCGATCAGTTCCTCGAGGTTGACAAACCGGTTGTAGAAGATCACCTGCCCTTCGACGCCTTTCTCCCGGGCCAGCCACTGCAGCGACAACCGGTAGGTTTCGCCGTCATGGCGCAAGACATTCGGATGGGTCGCGCCTACGACGATGTAGACCACATTGGGATGTTTGGACAGGATGGCCGGCAGCGCGGCGATAACGGACTCAAGGCCCTTGTTCGCCGAGAGCAGGCCAAAGCTGAGCATAACGGTCTTGCCTTCCACCCCAAACAGGTCCTTGTGGAAGCTGGAGTCCACAAATGGGACATCCGGGATGCCGTGCGGGATGTGATCGATTTTCTCGGGCGCGACGCCGTAGACCTCCTGGAGGAAGTCAACCCCGCGCTGGCTCATCACGACGACCCGATCGGACAGGGCGGCCACTTCCTGCAGCACCCTGCGTTGATCGGGATCGGGATCGCGCAGAATGGTGTGAAAAGTGGTGACGATCGGCATGCGCAGATCGCGCAGCAAGGCGAGGATGTGGCTGCCCGCCCGGCCGCCATAGATGCCATACTCATGCTGCAGGCACACCAGGTCCACGTTGTTGATGTTCAGGAAATCCGCGGCGCGCCGATATGATTCGATGTCCTTCTCGGTCAACTCGAACCGAACACGGGTCGGATAGTCGTAGCCTGCCACGATGTCATTGACGGGCAGCGCGATGCAGGTGGCGCCGGGAAATTCTGTGGCAACGGCCTCGCAAAGATCGGTGGTGAATGTGGCGATGCCGCACTGGCGGGGCAGATAGTTGCCGATAAAGCCGATTCGGCTGATGGGTGAAACGCTTGAGCCTTGCTCCATGACGACCTGTCCTTGTCTGGAAATCGCCTTTTTTTGTGTTGCATCCTGGCCCATGAACGCAAAGAGGCGGTTCCCGCGGCGACCGCCTTTGCCATACCCAGTGAAAAATCCGGGTTGCGCGATTTCCAAGTGGAAGGTGAGCGGTCATTCGTTACATACGCATTCACTATACCAGACGGCCGCAAGAAACGGGCTTGTACGAAGAGTATCACGGGCAACATATTTGACGGATTCCCAGGCTGACGCAATCACGCGCGCCATTTCGGATTCAGCGCAACCGCGCGCCGGGAAATCTGATCGATGAGGCCGCTGAAGATCAAACTATGCAACGGATAAAGCCCATACCAGTACAGCCACCCGAACAAGCCCTTCGGGGCGAAGAAGGCGGTCTGCGAGAGCAATGCCTGGCCATCCTCGCGCGGCGTCACCTGGAACTGCAGCCAGGCCTTGCCGGGCACTTTCATCTCGGCCCGCAAGCGAAGCAGGCGCCCGGCTTCGACCGCCTCCACCCGCCAGAAATCGAGGGCCTCGCCCACCCGCAATTCATCCGGATCGCGCCGGCCCCGGCGCAGGCCCACTCCGCCGATCAACTTGTCGACGAACCCGCGAATCTCCCACGCCCAGGTCATATAGAACCAGCCGCGCTTTCCGCCGATCCCGGAGAAGACGCTGTGAATGTTTGCGGGCGAGGCCGGGACGATCCGCTGGCGGCGCTCAAGCACCATCCCCTCCTGCACGGTCAGGGTCAAGGGGTGGGCATCCCCCTGGCTCGTGCTCAGTGCATCGCTCCAGGCCGTTTCAACGTCACTCGCCTCGAGCTTGGCCAGCGCGCGCGCGACCGAGACGCGATAACTCACCGGCTGGACATCTGGAAAAAGCGCGCGGGCGCTGGGATCATGCACAACGTTCTCATTGCGCAGTCCTTCGATCAGCGGGCGGGCGATGACAGCAGGGATGGGGGTAACCAGGTTGACCCAGTAGGAAGACAGGCGCGGGGTCAGGACTGGAACCTGGATCATCCAGCGTTTCAGGCCGCGCACTTCGGCGTACATCGTCATCATCTCGCCATACGTCACGACTTCCGATCCGCCAATCTCGATGATCCGTCCGGCGCTCTCGGGCACGCCGAGCGCCGCGGTCAGATACTCCAGCACCTCGCGGATGCCGATCGGCTGGGTGCGGGTGAAGACCCAACGGGGGCAGATCATCACGGGCACGCGCTCAGTCAGGTAGCGGATCATCTCAAAGGACAGGCTGCCCGAGCCCACGATGACTCCCGCCCGGAATTCGGTGACGGGCACCCCGGCTTCGCGCAGCGCATCGCCCGATTGCTGGCGCGAGCGCAGATGTTCCGACAGGCCGGGCGAGGCTTCGGCCAGCCCGCCCAAAAAGAGAATGCGCTCGATGCCGGCGGCCCGGGCGGCCGCGCCGAAATTGCGGGCGGCGGTCATGTCCCGTTCATGGAAATCGATCCCGCCGCCGAGGCTATGCACGAGGTAATAGGCCACCTTGACGCCTTCCATTGCCCGGGCGAGGCTGTCAGGCTGGAGCACGTCGCCGGCCACGATCTCGACCGCGTTTTGCCACGGCCGCCCCTGCAGGCGGGCGGGATCGCGCACCAGGCAGCGCACCCGATGGCCCATCTCCAACAGGCGGGGCACGAGCCGCCCGCCAATGTAGCCGGTGGCGCCGGTGACCAGGATGGGAGGGTTGCTTGAGCGGGTGTCGGGATTCATATGGGATTGAAACTTAGGAAGTGAAACTCGGCCTCATACCCGGCCGCTTTGGGGCTGCAGGCGTAGAGCCCGCACAATACGAACGGCGCGCCGTCCCGCTCCGCCAGATGGGCCACCCGGATCTGCTGCCAGGCCGCCCCATCCTGCGAACTCATTATCATGCAGTCGGCGCCCGTCATCTGGACCCGAAACCAGACGGTGCGGATGTCCTTCGCCAGAGGCTGGGTGGACCAGTCTGAATATTGCGCGTTGGTCACGACCGCGCCCAGGCGATTCGGTTCTTCAGGCTCGAACTCGACCGACGTCTTGAGCCAGCAGGCGGGCGAAACGCGGACCAGCAGGCCGGCCTGGTCATATTGGTGGCGGGGATGTGATGTCACCTTTGTCGTCAGGGTGAAGTCGCCGCTCGCGCGCAGATGCAGGAAGTGGCCCGAATCAGCCTCAAAGCCATAGTGGGTGCGCTGCCAGAAGTCGGTGTTGGCGTTGGGCGAGATGCGGAGGACGCCTTTGGCCGGATCGATGGACCATTGATCCGGCTCGCAATGCCAACCCAGTTCGGGCAACAGGGTCGCGCTGTCGAAACGCGCGTCAAGGGCCTTGTCAGTCATGGGCACTCCTTCAGCCAGTCACGCGCGTTCACTCGGCGTAAGGCAATGTCGGCAGATTGCGCAGGGCAGCGACTTATCCTGCTTCGTCGAAGGTCCGCTCCACCCGCAGCATCTCATTCAACTCGATGATGAGGACAATCGCGATCAGGCGCTTGGCTTCGCCGGAGGAATTCCCGTCGCGCATCAGCCGGGCGTAGGTGGCGCGCGTTTCCGGCGGATGCCACTTCGGCATTCTTGCGCCCGCCTGACTTATACGCCATGTTTCCCGCTGAACGATTGAACGGGCGCGATATCCCCGCCCCGTCGTCCGACGGGGCGGGGATATCGCGCCTTGCTATTGATTGACGCGCCGCGCGCATCGGGTCACTTGAGCGCGACCGGAACGTAGACGTAGTACGTGGGCTTGGGTGTCGACGTTGGCGTGGTCGTTGGCGTGGCCGTGCTGGTCGGCGTGTTTGTAGGCGTCGGTCTGCCCAGGCACGT
>JBDSIP010000034.1:0-6129 GCA_039917915.1 Thermoflexales bacterium | reverse complement strand
CGCCCCGCCAAACTGGATTGGCCTACTTGTCCATCCACACTTCGCGCAGATACAGAATGGATCCGTTCGAGAGCGGGGTGAAGTCCTTGACGAAAGTCTGGCCGGCGCGGTAGTCGTTGCCGGTGTAGAGCCACACCCACGGCGCCGCTTCGGCGAGCTTCTTCTGTATGTCGTTGTAGATCGCCTTGCGCGCGTTTGGATCGCTCACCGCGCGGCCCTGGTCCAACAGCTTGTCGATCTCGGGATCCTTGTAGCCGGCCACCTTGTTCAGGTTGCCGGTGCTGTGCCAGTAGCGATAGAACATCGCATCGGGATCGGGGTTGCCGCCGTTGAGGGCGATTGCCGCGTCGAAATCGCCGTCCAGCCAGCGCTTGACATACACACTGGTCTCGAGCGATTCGATTTCCATATCGATGTTGATCTTCTTCAGTTGGGCCTGGATGCTCTGGGCCTCGTTCACCGCGGTGGGCGGTTCGCCTGTCGCGGCGATGACCTTGAACTTGACAGCGGGGTTGCCGGCCGCCTTCATCAGGTCCATGGCTTTGGCCTCATCCTTCTTGTAGCAGAACAAGTCGGCCTGCGGCGCCGCATAGAACGGCGGGGTCGCCGGCGAGGTCACCACGCCATCGCCGAGCGCGGCGGTATTGAGGACTTCCTGGCGGTCAATGGCGCACGAGATCGCCTGGCGGACCCTGAGGTCCTTGAACGCATCCCGGGTGGCATTGAGCTGCAGCACGTGATACGACAGCGACGTCGACTTCCAGGTTGTCAGGCCGGCTTCGGCCTTGGCCCGCGCGCCGACGCGCGGATCGTTGATGAACGCCCAGTCGAGGGTCTTGGCCCGCAGACCGGCCAGGATCGTCGACTCGTCGGGGATCACCCGAAACTCAATCCCATCCAGACGGGGCAGATCCTTGAGCCAGAAATCCGCATTACGCTCGAGCTTGAGAACCTTATCGGTTTCCCAGTTGGCGATCTTGAAGGCGCCTGTGCCGTTGCTTTCCTTGGCCGGATCTGCGCCGCCAGTCACCCAGGCCTTCGACAGGATGGCCGAGTTGATGTTGGTCATGGCCGCGGGCAGCGCGCCGTTGGCCGCCTTGAGCTTGAAGATCACGGTGTTGGCGTCCGGCGTTTCGATGCTGTCGACGCCGGCGAAAGTCGAGCGCGCGGCGGCGGCGGTCTTCTCGTCGGCGATGCGCTCGAAGGTGTACTTAACGTCCTCCGAGGTCATCGCCTGACCCTTATGAAATTTGACGCCCTTGCGCAGCACGATCGTCAGCGTCTTGGCGTCATCGCTGAGCTTGAACGATTCGGCCAGGTTCGGGATCACCTTCATGTCCTTGTCGAAGGTGAGCAGGGGGTCGTAAATCAGCTCGAGCATGCGAAACGAGGCGAAGGCCGTCTGTTTGTGCGGATCGAGACCCTTCATGTCCTCGGAGCGGGCGGCGATGAGGGTGCCGCCTTTCTTGGGGCCGGTTGCCGCGGGCACAGCCGTCGGCTTGGGCGGGACCGCGGTGGCCGCGCCAGGCGGGGCAGCCGTTGGGGCGGCGCCACACGCCGCCAGCAACAGGGCGGCTGCGGCGCTCATGAGCGCCGCATTGCGGATCGATCGGGGAAGAGCAGTCATGGGAACTCCTTTTGTTATGCGGCCGCTTGAATGCGGCCGCCTCAAACACCAGTCGCGGGGCGTCGTTTGCGAAAGATCAACTCTGTGTTGCCCGGCAACACGTAATCGGGCAAAACGCCCACGTGAGCATAGCCCAGATGCCGATAGAAGGCCTGGGCGTTGAGGTTGAAGTCGGAGACGAGCAGAAACAGGTCGGATGCGGCCGCAAACGTGTCGGCTTCGGCCGCCCCCATCAGCGCCCGGCCTGCCCCGCGTCCTTTGGCGCGTTCGGCCACGCCGATCAGCCGGATGTAGCCGCTGTGATAGAAGGCCCCGCGCGGGACCAGCCACACAAAGCCGCTCACGCCATCGGCGTCTTCGCTCACCCGCAAATCCGCGCCTTCGGTCAGCCCCGTGCGCAAGACCCGCTCGGCGCGTTCGGCGGTCATGGCATAGCGTGTCCACGGGTATCCGAGGAGGATGTCAATGCAGGCGGGGAGGTCGGCGACGATCATCGGCCTGACCGTCGTCGTCGGGGACGCGGAGGGCATGGGTGTATTGTAAGGCGGGCGAATGTGTCTTCCGTCATGCGTCAGTGTTCAGCTTCCCTTCTACCCTTCTGTTGAATGAGCCATGGCCCACTGAACATTGACGCTTAACGCATGAAGGTGTAGCATTTGGGTCTGTCAGTGAGCCCAAAAAAACGCGTCTTTACTCACCATGTCGGGATCAAATTCCACCCGGACGGTTCAGTCATGCCGTTCTCGGGCAATACGGTCATCTGCTTTGTCGCGCCCGACATGCTGCTTATGGGCCAGCTGCTCTGGATGCGCCGAACGCTCCAGGCGATGGCCTGCGCCGATCACATCGGCTTTCTCCCGCCCAGCAGCTATCACATGACAACGTTCGAGCTGCTTACCGACTACTGGCGCCAGCCGCAGCGCTGGACGCCCGCGCTGCCGCTCGATGCCCCGATCCAAGTGACCGACGCCTTCTTCAAGACAGTCGTCCCGCGCGTGCCCGCCCCCGATGCATTTCTGATGCGCTGCGCCGGCGTCGAACCGGGCACGCCGGCGACGATGCGGCTCGAACCCGCCAACGAGGCCACCCGAACTGCTTTGCGCCGCTATCGCGATGCCCTCGCCCAGGCGACAGGCATCCGCTTCCCAAACCACGAAACGTACGGGTACCACATCACCCTGGGTTACAAACTGGTCGAATTCGATGACGCGGCAATGACCGAATTGGGCGCGACCCTGCAGACCATCAACGACCGCCTGCGGACGAGCCTGCCGCCGTTTGGTCTGGGCCCGCCGTGCCTGGTGTTCTTCAACGACATGACCGAGTTTACGCTGAGTCCAGATCGTTAAGCGAGGCGTCCGTCATGCATGAAGTATTACGGATTACCGCATCGCGACCGGCAGCGTCCCCGTCGCCGGCCTGCGCCCAAGCACGACATCGGCAAGCGCAGCGAATGCATCCTCGGACGCCTGATAGGTCGCCACAAACGTCGGCGCGTCGCCCAGTTGCAGGAGGTCGTAGGGCAGGCGCACCGCCACCACGATGACGGGCAGGCCGGCGGCGCGCAAATTCCGGACCAGTTCAGCCTGCTGCGGGTTTTTCAGGATGTCGCTGGTTGCCACCAGGACCGTCCGGCCCTTGGCGGCCTCCATCACCAGGCGCGCGTCGCCGGCCCGCGGCTGGGCGCCGATCGACACCGAGGCCGCGCCCAACGCGCGCGCCATACCCGCGGCCTGGGGCGTCTCAACCGCCAGCAAGCCGGCCACATCGCGCACAGGCAGCAGGCCCGCCGCGTCGCGCACAACGGTGATCGACTTCGCCGCGATCTCGCGCGCCAGCGCCTTGCGCTCGGGCGCGCCTGCGTGCTCGGGCGCGACCCGGCGCGGGCCTGCCAACAAGCCGTACTGCTGTTTGGCCGCCAGGATGCGCCCGACTGCCGCATCCAGTCGCGCCTCGGGGATCTTGCCTGCCCGGACCTGAGCCACAATCTCGGCATGCGTCATGCGATGCAAGGCGGATCCGTTGTTGAAGAGGAGCACATCCGCGCCGGCCATCAGGGCCGCCGCAGCAGCCTGCGGGATGCTCCGGCCTTCGTTCACCAGCGCACCCATGATGAGCGAATCGGTGAAGATCAAGCCCTCAAAGCCCATCTCCTCGCGCAGCAGCCCGGTCAGCACCCTGGCAGAGAGCGTTGCCGGCAGGCCGGGTGTGGGGTCGATGGCGGGGAAGGCGATGTGGGCCGACATGATGCCTGCCACGCCGCGGGCGATGGCCCGGCGGAAGGGGACGAATTCGACGGCCTCGAGGCGGGCCCGATCGTGGGCGACGACCGGCAGTCCGACATGCGAATCGACGGCCGTGTCGCCATGCCCGGGAAAATGCTTGCCGACCGCCATCACCCCGCGCGCCTGCATGCCCTCGATAAAGGCAGCGCCCAGTGCGGCCACCCGGGCCGGGTCCGAGCCAAACGCGCGTGTGCCAATAACGGGATTGGCCGGGTTGATGTTGACGTCGAGGTCGGGGGCCAGATCCATGTTGATTCCGACCGCCAGCAACTCGTCGGCAATCGCGGATCCGACCCGGCCGGCATCGGCTACATCGCCGGTCGCGGCAATCGCCATCGCGCTGGGGAACTCGACAAAACCACGCGATGCGCGCAAGCGGGTGACCGCGCCGCCTTCCTGGTCAATGCTGATCAACAAGGTGGGATCGCCGCCGGCTCGCGCGGCCGCCTGCGCGTCCAAGGTCAATTTGGCGAGATCCTGGGCGGTCGTGGTGGCGTTTCGCTCAAACAACACCAGGCCGCCCGGGTGCAGGTCGGCGATCACGGAGCGCAACTCGTCTGTGACCGTTATTCCGTCAAAGCCAAGCATCAATACCTGACCGGCTTTCTGTTCGAGGGTCATCTCGCCCAGCAGGCGCGCAATTTCGGCGTCGGGAGTGTGTGATGTCGGGGACATGCTCTCGATGGTAACCCGGGCCCGGGTTGTCGCCTGAAGGGATGGCCCCCGGCGGAGCCGGGGGCCATCCCTTCAGGCACACTCTGCGCCGCGCTACAATTCCGGACAAGATGAAGCTCCACGAATACCAATCCAAGCGCATTTTCGGGCAGCATGGCGTGCCCGTCCCTCAGGGTTATTGCGTCGATACCGCCGAAGAAGCCGTGCACGCAGCCGAGAAGATCGGTCTGCCGGTCGTGATCAAATCGCAGGTGCTGGTCGGCGGGCGCGGCAAAGCCAGCGGCGTCAAGGTCGCCAAGACCCTCGACGAAGTGCGAGAGAAGGCCGCCGCGATCCTGGCCCTCACCATCAAGGGGTTGCCGGTGCGCAAGGTGCTCATCGACCCCGCAGCCGATATTCGGAGTGAGATTTACCTGGGTATCGTCATCGACCGGGCGAGCCGCCGGGCCGTCCTGATGGCCAGCGCCGCGGGCGGGATGGACATCGAGGAGGTCGCCCACACTGCGCCCGAAAAGATCGTGCGGGTGCCGCTCGATCCATTCCTCGGTCTGCCCGAGTATCTGGCCCGCGACGTCGCCGTTGCGATCGGCCTGCCGCGTGAGTATTGGGCGCAGTTCGTCGCGATCGCGCGCGGGCTCGCCGCCGCGTTCCTGGCCACCGACGCGTCGCTGGCCGAGATCAATCCGCTGGCGATGGTCGCGGACAAGGACGGCAAGATCACCTTGATGGGTTTGGACGGCAAGCTGGTCATCGATGACAACGCCATGTTCCGCCATCCGGATCTCGAGGCGCAGCGCGACCCCGACGAGGAGACTGCGGCTGAGAAGGAAGCCCGTGAGACGGGGATCAACTTCATCAGCCTGGATGGCGACATCGGCTGCATGGTCAACGGCGCCGGCCTGGCCATGGCAACGATGGACGTGGTCCGCTTCTTTGGCGGGAGCGCCTCGAACTTCCTGGACGTCGGCGGCGGCGCAAAGGCCGACAAGGTCGCTTCGGCTCTCCGGCTGATCCTGGCCGACCCCAAGGTCAAGGCCGTGCTGATCAACATCTTTGGCGGGATCACCCGCTGCGATGAGGTCGCCCGCGGCATCATCGAGGCGATGAAGATCGTCGAGGTCAAGGTCCCGATGGTGGTGCGCCTGGTTGGGACCAATCAGGAAGAGGGCAACCGCATCCTCGAGAGCGCCCACCTGCACGCTGCGAGCACTCTGGGCGACGCGGCCCAGAAGGCCGTCGCATTGGCGAAGGCGTAGAGACCGCTGATGCCGGCCCCGGCCTTTCGACAAGTTCGGAGCCCGGGGCCGGCGGTCCGCGGTCCGCCGTCTGCGGTCCCACATATGCGCCCTCTCCTCCGCCTGGCCCTGCCCTCCAAAGGCAGGCTGCAGCAATCCACCCTCGCGTTCATGTCGCGCTGCGGCTTTGACGTGCGCCAATCCGCCACCCGCGGTTATGTCGGCTTGATTGACGCGCTGCCCCAGGTGAGCGCGATCTTTCAGCGCCCGCGCGACATCGTCATCAGCGTCGCCAACGGCGGGGTCG
>JBDSIP010000033.1:0-10633 GCA_039917915.1 Thermoflexales bacterium | reverse complement strand
GAACGGTTGATTGCATATGGTTGAGAACGCACGAGAAAACACGATTCACTTTTACGGCGCCATGTGGTGCGGCGACACACGGCGCGCGCGAAACTGGTTCGACAAAAACCAGATTCAATACGAGTGGGTCGATGTCGACAAGGACGAAGAGGCCGCCGAGCTCGTCAAGTCGCTGAACAGAGGCTTTCGCAGCATCCCGACGATCGTGTTCGCCGACGGATCAAGTCTTGCCGAGCCATCCACGGCACGGCTCGAGGAACACGCGCGCAAACTGGGCCTGGTCATAGAACCAGCCCTGGCGCCCGCTTCCGTGATCCATCCGCCCTTCCGGATCGACTTCCCCGCCAATACGTAGGACCGCACCCGGAACATCGCTCATGTCCAATTGGCGCGACAGACTGACCCGGACGACATCATCCAACCAATCCGGCTGTCTGGTCGCTGCGGGCGTTGTGGCAGTAGGCATCGTCGCGGCCGCGCTCATTGTGAGTGGCGCGCTCTTCAGCGTGGGCACGGCCATCGACAGCGCCAATCCTGGAAAGATCGCCGGCACGGCCTTCGCGCCCGCCACGGCGACGGTGCTGGTTCGCCCGCCCGCCATCATTCAAGTGCGCGCATTGTCGGACCTGACAACGGCCTCCACGACGCTTTCGACCATCGCCGAAGCGCAACAGGCTCGAATCGGAAACATCCTTTACGAGCGCCTGGTTCTCCTTGCGTGCGGGCGGGTCAAGGCCGGCATCGATCTGTCGAAGCTGCGCGAGCAGGACGTGCGCGTCAGCCCAGATGGGCGCAAAGTCTCGATTGTGCTGCCGAAGGCCGAACTGCTGGACACGTATCTTATCGACGACAGCACCCAGCCGTGCTACACCCGGGTCTACGACCGAACCAACCTCATCCTGCTGCCCAGTTCCAAGGACCTCGAAGGCCAGGCGCGCGAGCAGGCCCTCAAAGCCATGCGCGAGACGGCCCTGCAAGCCGGGGTGCTGACCGACGCTGACCGCAACGCAAAAGGCGTTATCGAGCGGGTCCTCAAGGCCGCAGGCTACGAGACCGTCGAGTTCGTCGAGCGCTAGGGCGCATACGGGAAACTCGTTGGGTTGAAGGTAGCGACAGCTTTCGCTCCGCGCAGCATTTGCTCCTCATCCAAAGTGATCAGCTCAGCGCCAAATTGAGCGGCCGTCGCAATATAGACCGCATCCGCGCCACGCAGCTTGAGCTGAGCGCCGAGCAACGCCGCCTGGCGCGCCAAGCCTTCGTCGAGCGCAACCATGATGACATTGGGCAACTGTGCGATGGATCCGGCGAAACGCTGGGCCAGGCTCGCTTCGCTTCCGGTTCGGCTCAACGCGGCCGCCGTTTCAACAAGGACGAGCGTGGGCAGATAGATGCGCGGACGCGTCTGCTTCACCCAACCCAAAAACCGTGAACTGAGTTGGTGGCCTGGCTCCGAAGGGCGGACTGAGCCAACGAACACGCTCGAATCGATGGTGATGAAGCGCATGCTACCGCCGCGTCCGCTCCAATTCGATGACTGCTGAGCGCAGGTTGCCAGCCTCGGACGCGCGTCCCAGTTCGTCAGCCAGGTGCTGGAAAACGTCCCATGCTGAGTCACCCGCCGCACCCGTGGCGGTGAAGCCCGGGTCCACCGGCAGCAGCATCGCCTCCACTTGACCTCGGCGGCTGATCTCGTAACTCACGCGGTCCTCGCGCACTTCTGCGAGGATGGCTGAGGCACGCGCTTTAAGGTCTCGGATGCCGATTACCTTGGGCAAGGCAATGCCCCGTTTTTCTGCGCGCTTGCGGCGAACCAACGGTCTGGCTTTGGTCATTGTAGTCACCTGAATATTCCAAGTGACTACATTCTACAGGTAGTAGGTCATCTGCTGCAGATGCAGAACCGGGTCGATGTATTGCACCCTTACCTGCGTGGGGACGGCGAGATGGATCGGGGCGTAGTTCAAAATCGCGGTCACACCCGCGGCGACGACCAGATCGGCGACGGCCTGAGCGTGTTCCGCCGGAACCGCCAGCATTGCGTGCCGAATTTGGAGACGCAACGCGACCTCGGGCAGCTCGGCGATCGGCCGCACGTCAAACCCTCCCACCGTTAGGCCGATCTTGGCCGGATCCGCGTCGAAGATGGCGACCACGCGAAATCCGCGCTCAGAGAAGCCGGTGTAGCTGGCGATGGCGCTCCCGATATGGCCGGCCCCAATCACCATCAACGGCCATTCGCGATCCAGGTTGAGAATGCCCCGCAACTGGCCCTGCAGCGAGGCGATGTGATAACCCGTGCCCTGTTTGCCAAAACCGCCAAAGTGGGAGAGGTCTTTGCGCAATTGGGCGGGGCTGATGCCAAGCCATTCTGCCAGCGCGTGCGAGGAAGTCACCTCCTGGCCGTTCGCCCGCATCGCATCGAGCGCGCGCAGGTAGACCGGCAGGCGGCCCACCACGATGTCCGGGACAGACTTAGTCCGTGCGTTTGACATATCGGCGATTTATGGTAGCGCAACAGCGGCGCCTAACCGGTCGCGACAGTGCGCGGCCAGCGCGCGGGCCCGACCGGGCGCATCGCCGACATAGTCTGCGGCATCCAATCGGCGGGCGATCTCCGCCCGCGACAGATAGCGCTGAAGGTCTGGGTCATCAGGCAAGGCAGCCATGAGCGGGTTTGGCTTGTTCTCGGCGATAGCCGCCCAGGCCAGCAGGCTGTGCTCACGCAACCGCTCGTGCATGGCCTGGCGATCCGCGCCGGCGGCGACCAGCGCCATGAGCAGAGGCTCGGTCGCGGCGAAAGGGCCATAGGTGGCCATGGTCCGCGCGATATGCGATTCGCTCACCCGGAGGCCCGAAACAATCCCGGCGGCCACGGTGCAGATTTCATCGGCGGCCAGAAAAGCCTCGGCGATAGCGACTCGCCGATTGGCCGAGTCATCGAGAGTGCGCTCCAGCAACGAATGCGCGGCGTTATCCCACATGACCCGCGGAAGGGCCGCGATATAGCGGGCCAGGGAGTCGATCTTTTCGGCGTTGATGGGATTGCGCTTGAAGGGCATTGCCGACGAGCCCACCTGGCGCGGGCCGAAGGGCTCAGCCAATTCACCGATCGGCGGCGATTGCAGCACGCGCAGATCGAATGCGAATTTGTAGAGCGACTGGGCCAGGCCGGCGAGGGCATTGACGATCAGCCAATCCTGTTTGCGGGGATAGGTCTGGGTGGCGACCGGAAAAGCAGCGAGGCCGATTGCGGCCATCACCCGCCGCTCGATATCGTCGCCCGGCGCGCGCGGCGCTGCAATCGCCAACAAGGCGTGATACGAGGCGCTGGTGCCGACGGCGCCCTTGAAGCCCTTGCCCCGCACGCCTGCGCGGCAGGATTCCAGGGCATCAAGATCCGTGAGCAGATCCTGCAGCGTCTGGGCCAGGCGATACCCCAGCGTGGTCGGCTCGGCCGGCTGCAGGTGGGTAAAAGCCATGACCGGCAGATCGGCATAGCGCTCGACCTGATCCGCCAGGGCCGTCAGCAGGCCGCGCAGGCCGACCAGGATGAGATCGAGCGCTTCACGCAAGCGCAAAGCGTCGGCATTGTCCTCGATGTCCATCGACGTGGCTCCGAGGTGGATGATGCCGCCGCCGATCGGGCATTGCTCGGCAAAGGCCCGAACTTCGGCCATCAGGTCATGCCGAATTTCGTGTTCGATTTCGAGCGCCCGGGCAATGCTGGCATCGTCGACCCCGCCGGCATGCGCGCCCACATCGGCGGCCTGTTCGGGGCTGACGAGGCCGAGGTCGGCCTGCGCGGCGGCGAGGGCCGCCCACAGTCGCCGCCAAAGCTGGCGTTTGTGGCGTTCGCTCCAGACCCGGCGCATGCCTTCGCTGCCGTAGCGGGTGGAGAAGGGGGATTCGAAGCGGTCGTGGGACACGTGTTGCATTATGCACGGCGCGACCGGAGCCGCGGCGTTGCGCGCTCGGGACTCAACAAGCAGCACGTATAATCCAAAGCTGTAAACCAGTTCAGCGCCGCTTCTGCGGATGTCCGCGCAAAGTCGCAATCTGTCAGACCCGCGTATTGGAGGACCTCGATGTCGAACCGAACTGTGTCACACCGGGCGCGCCGCCTGTCGCTCGCCATCGTCCTTGGCCTAAGCATGTTCGGCAGCCTGGCCCCGCTCGGCGTTGTCGCTTCGCCCCGCGCGAGCGAGCCGGAGGGGCGCACGCCCGGCGAGCATGCGTCTCTCGCCCAACGGCCGATCGGCTCAGCAGCGCCAGCCGTGCCCGGCCCGGACAACAACGTCGAATACAACGGGTTGGGGCACGATTCACAGTCCAGCCTATATCGGACGCCATTTGGCGCGGTCACCATCGGAACTTCAGTAACCGTGCGCTTCCGCACGTTCGCCAACGACGTCACCGGGGTGACCGCCCGGTTGTATAGCACCGCCAGCGCGAGCGAGAGCCTGGTTCCAATGACCCGGGTGTCGTCCAACGAGATTTGCCAGGATGCGGCCCTCGCCGCCGATCGCTGCGACTTCTGGCAAATCCAGGTGATCCCCGCCCAGCGCGGGGTGATCTACTACCGCTTCATCATTCAGGACGGCACCTCAACGGCCTACTACGCCGACGACGGAAGCTTTGATGGCGGATGGGGCACGCCTACGGCGGGGATGATCGACCGCAGCTACCCCATCGTCGTCTACCAGCCCGATTTCGCCCCCATCGAATGGTTACAGAAAGGGGTGATGTACCAGATCTTCCCCGACCGCTTCCGGAATGGGGACCTGCTCAACGATCCTCTTTCCGGGCAGCCGCGCTACGACGATCCGGTGCTCAAACTGCCCTGGACGACTTTGCCCGAGGGTTACTGCCGCAACTACAGCGACGCCGCGTCGTCCTGTCCCTGGCGCTTCCCGCCGACCCCGGCCTGGGGCGTTGGACAGGCTGAGACCCCGCGCGGGCGCGACTACATGGGCGGCGACCTGAAGGGCGTCAAGGACAAGCTGGGCTATCTGCAGGACCTGGGTGTTACGGTCATCTACTTCAACCCGATCTTCGACGCCGGCTCAAACCACAGCTACGACACCCAGAACTATCTGGCCATCGACCCGTACTTCGGGACGAAGGCCGACTGGGATGCATTGGTGGCGGCCGCCAACGCGTGCGGGATGAAGATCATCCTTGACGGGGTGTTTAACCACGTCTCGTCCGACAGCAAGTACTTCGATCGATATAACCAGTACCCGGAGATTGGGGCGTGCGAAAGCATCACCTCGACCTATCGCGCGTGGTTCTCCTTTACGAATGTCGCCCTCGGCACGGGTACCTGCGCGGGCGCGGCCGGCCCGCTGAGCGCCACGTACGAGGGCTGGTTCGGATTTGACAGCATCCCCGTGCTCAACAAGAATAACGCGCAAGTGCGCGAGCTGATCTACACCGGCGCAACCAACGTGGCTGCCTACTGGCTGAACGAGGGCGCGGCCGGCTGGCGCCTGGACGTGATGGGCGACGGGTCGTTCCCCGCGGATTTCTGGCAGGGTTTCCGGCAGACGGTCAAGACGGCCAAGGCCGATGCGCCCATCATCGGCGAACTGTGGAAGCGCGATGAAATGCTCCCCAAGATTCACGGCGACCAGGCCGACACCGGGATGAACTATCGCTTCCGCAACGCCATCCTGGGTTTCTTCGGCAAAGTCGATGGCAAGGGCTTCCCGGATGATGGCCAGAGCAATCAAGCGCCTTCGGTGTTTGCCCGCAAGCTGAACTCGGTGCGCGAGGACTACCCCGATGCGGTCTACTACACCCTGATGAACCTGATGGGCAGCCACGACACGATGCGAATCCTGTGGAACCTCACCCCGGGCGCATCGAATACACGGGCCGAGAAGGAATTCAACGCGGCCAATCTGGACGCGGGCAAGCAACTCCTGCGCCTGGCCACCCTGACCCAGATGGGCATCCCCGGCGTGCCTACGATCTACTACGGCGATGAAATCGGCCTGACTGGCGAGGACGATCCGGACGACCGGCGCACTTTCCCCTGGCTGGACCAGAACTTCTCGGTGGTATTCCTGCCGCTCGTTTCGCGCGGCGCGACCGGAGCGCTGGTCGACCGGGCTGAGCGGCCCACAACGCCGCCGGCGTATGGCGCAGGCGGCGAGCTGGCGTTGCGCAGCGACTTCAAGGCCTATATCGCCGCGCGCCAGAGCCGGGATGTGTTCAGCATGGGCGCGCTGACCTTCCCGTATCTCGATGACACCGACCGGACGATGGTGATGATGCTGCGTTCCATCACTGACACAGCCATGGTCGCCGTCAACCGCGACAGCGTCACCCGGACCCTGATCCTCACCCCGACCGGACAGATCCCCGACGGTCTTGTCCTGCAAAACGCGCTGGCGCCGGGTGAGACCCTGAGCGCCGTCAACGCGCGGATTGTGATAACGCTCGGGCCTCTGTCTGGGGCCATGTTGGTCTCGCCACCGGGGCAGGATCAGACCGCCCCTGATGCGCCGCCCAACCTGACGGCCGCAGCCCTGAACGGCGGCGTGACGCTGGCCTGGGACGCGGTCGGCGACGCCGTTCGCTACAACCTGTATCGCAGCCCGGTGATCGGCGGCGGCTACGCCCCGCTCTCGATGACGACGTCAACCGTCTTCACCGACACGGGCGCCACCAACGGCAAGAAATATTTCTACGTTGTGCGCGCGCTCGACGCGGGGGGAAATGAAGGCGGGCTGTCGAACGAGACCTCGGCCGTGCCGGCCTGGCCCATCGCGTGGGCGATCATCCAGTCGCCAAAGACGGTGACGACGACGATCGGGATCACCCCGACCGAGAACATCTACGGGCAGGTGTGGGCGCCTGGCCTGACCGATGCGGGCGGGCCCGCGTCGGGCGTCGTCGCGCAGCTCGGATACGGCCCAGTCGGGTCGGGGCCATTGACCTGGACCAACTGGAAAGCGATGGCCTATAACGTGACCGTGGGGAACAACTACGAGTACTTCACATCGCTGCTCCCACAGATCACGGGGACCTTCGACATGATCGCGCGTTATTCGACCGACCTTGGGTTGAACTGGGTCTACGCCGACCGGGACGGGCCCGGCATCACAAACCCGGCCAAGCTCATCGTGCTGGATTCTGCCGACACGACACCGCCGGTCGCCCCGGTGCTGTCGGTCACGGGTGTGGCGGGCACGCAAGTGCGGCTGAGTTGGACGGCCATCGCCGACGCGGCCCAATACTGGCTGTATCGGCGCGTATTGAGCGACACCTACGCCGCGCCGACAGCGATTGTGACGACGACCACCTACAACGACAATGGGGTGACCACGGGTGTTCCGTACTCCTACGTTGTGCGGGCGGTCGATGCTGCCTATAACGTCTCGCCGGACAGCAACGAGGCCGGCGCGACGCCAGCGCCGCAACTGGTGGCGGTGACCTTCAGCGTCACAGTCCCGGCCGGCACGCCCGTCACGTCTACGGTCTACATCGTCGGGAACCAGGCGGCGTTGTGTGGTTGGTGCACCACCCATACCGTCAGCCTGACCCTGGCCGCGACGAACGTGTGGTCGATTACGTTGAGCTTCCTGGAAAGCACGAACCTGGCCTACAAGTACACCCTGGGGAGCTGGGACTACGTGCAGAAGGGCGGGAGTTGCCAGGAAGTTGGCGACAACACGGTCAGCGTTGGCAGCTTGCCGGCACAGACCGTCAACAACACGGTCCTGAACTGGCGCAATGTGGCGCCGTGCGGCAACTAGCCAGCAAAGCATAACCAATGTCCGAAGCAATGCCCCCTGCGGAGCCGGGGGCATTGCTTCGGACAAGTTGGGCTGGGAGTTATGAGGCACAATAGCGCCTCTATGGATCCAAGAGTCGCGATTCCGATCCCGGGTTTCCCGGTCTACTGGTACGGCATCATCCTCACCACAGGGATGGTGATGGCAGGCTACGTTGCGGCGCTCGAAGCGCGGCGGCGCGGCGAAGACACCGCAATTGTGTGGGACGGCATCGTGTGGGTGATCGCGCTGGGCGTGATCGGCGCCCGGCTGTATCACGTCTTCTCCTCGCCCAACGATGGATCGCTCTCGGGCTGGGCCTATTACAGCCAGAACCCCCTGGCGATCCTAGATCTGCGCAGCGGTGGTTTGGGAATCTTTGGCGGGATCGCCGGCGGCATCATTGGGATCGTGCTTGTCATCGGCCGGGCCAAACGCAGCCTGCTTCGCTGGTTCGACTGCATCGTCCCGGGCGTGCTGATTGCGCAGGCGATCGGGCGCTGGGGCAACTTCGCCAACCAGGAACTGTATGGCGGACCGACTGGCTCAACCTGGTGGGGGATTACCATCGACGCGCCGTATCGCACGGTGGCCGGCAAGTTCAACTTCACCGACTTGCAAACGTACCCGCTTGACACCCGTTTTCACCCGACCTTCTTCTACGAGTCGGCCTGGAACTTTGGGGGCTTCATGCTTCTGATGTGGCTGGGCCGGCGCTTCCAGACCTGGCTGCGTGACGGCGACCTGGCTGGCATTTATTTCATCTGGTACGGCATCGGCCGGTTATGGACCGAAGTCCTTTTCCGCCCGGATGCGTGGACGCTGGGCGCGCTGCCGACCGCGGCCTGGGTGTCACTGGGCGCGATCGGGTTCGGCCTGATTCTCCTGGCCGCCAACCATGTGATTGCGCCGGCGCTTCGACGCGCCGCGGCGCGCTGAGGGCAGTCCCCACCGGGCGATGAGACGGCGCGTCCGCGACGACCGCGACTGGGCAGACGGTGACGACGAGCATGTCGACGGCTATGGCCTGCGCGCGCCGGGGCGGCGACGGAACTGGGGTGGCGCGCTATTTGGGCTGGTCGTCGTGCTCATCGCCCTGGCCGCGGCCGGCGCGGCGGCCACCGCCACGATCCAGACCCGGCAGGAAAATGATGCGTTTTGCGTCGGTTGCCATATCGCGCCGCACATCACGTATCGCTCGCGGGCCGAAGCCGCGCTTGGGGGCGCCTACGCCCTCGACTTGTCGAGCTATCACTACCAGCAGATCCGCGGGACGGGCGGCACGATCCGCTGCATAGACTGCCATCGCGGCGACGGCAGCCCGAGCGACCGGGCTTCCACGCTCAAACTGAGCGCCGACATGACCCTCGTATGGCTGAGCGGAGCAATGGATGAACGCATCGAAAAGACGACGATCACCTCGACCGTGGTGATTACCCGCGACGGCGCGCGGGTGACAGTGCCGCCGCCCCTGTTGCATCAGCCGTCTCTCTCAAACGATGGCTGCGCAGGGTGCCACAAGCAAACGCTCTTGACAGCCGGAATCGATAACCACACCCACAACATGCTCCCCGCGGCCTACAAGCTGTGGACAGCCGGCAATCGATTGCTGGCCCCGGCCGGGGCCAGGGACCCGCAAGCGCTGCTGGCGCGCGGTCTCACCCCTTATGCGACGACGCTGCAGTGCGCGAGTTGCCACACCGGCCATCGCGCGCTCGAGACTGAATTGTATTTGGATCGGGCCCAGGTTGCCCAACGTTGCGAGCAATGTCATGCGCAGACCCGGCGCCGTTAGGATAAGGATTCGGAAGAGATAGTCCCCGTCCCGGCGTACGCCGGGACGGGGACTATCTCTTCCGAGAATCAGGCGGCGGCGAAATCGCGCTTGACCTCGGCCAGCAGCTCCGGTCGGACAAGCAGATCAAGCGTGGTCAGGGCCATGGCCCGGGCAGCGTTGAGCATGGCGGTCTGCCCCTCGGGCGAAGCGGCCGCCTCGCGAAAGCCATTGGTGTGGCACTGGATGCCCGCCTCGGCGATCTTGAGATACGGATGGATGGACGGCACCACCAGCGATACATTGCCCATATCCGTGCTCCCGAATCCGCCGCTCGGCCGGGGGCGCGCGACGATGCCCAGCCCGGCCAGGCGCTCGCCAAAAGTCCGCGCCATCGACGGGTTGTTGAGCATATTGTCGTAGCGCGAGGCCTCGCGCACATCGTAAACCAGGCGCGCGCCGGTGGCCAGCGCCGCGGCTTCCGCGCAACGGATGAACTTGGCAAGCGTTTCGTCGGCATACGGCCGATCAGCGGCGCGCACGCTGAACTCGGCGCTGGCGTACTCGGGCACGATGTTGGCCGCCTGCCCGCCATTGGTGATCACCCCGTGGATGCGGACATCCGAGCGCAGATGCTGGCGCAGGGCGTTGACGGCGTTGTAGGTTTGGATGACGGCATCCAACGCATTGATCCCAGCCTCGGGCGCGGCCGCGGCATGGCTTGCCTTGCCGTGAAACTCGAGTTTGATCCGGTTCGACGCCAGGGTCGGGCTGCCCAGGGCATTCTCGTCGAGCGGGTGGAACATCATCGCCGCGTCGATGCCCTTGAACACGCCCCGGTTGACCATCAGCACCTTTCCGCCGCCGCCCTCTTCCGCCGGTGTGCCGATCATCCGGATACGTCCGGGCAACTCGGCGATCACCTCACTCAGCGCCCAGGCCGCGCCGAGAGCGGCCGTGCCGATGAGGTTGTGGCCGCAGGCATGCCCCAGCCCGCGCAACGCGTCATATTCGGCAACGATGGCGACGGTGGGGCCATCGTTGTCGCCGGCATGGCCGACGAAGGCGGTCTCAATCC
>JBDSIP010000032.1:0-4858 GCA_039917915.1 Thermoflexales bacterium | reverse complement strand
AGCGTGAGCAGTTCCTTGGGCGTCGCGGCGCCACCCATGACCCGGGTCGCAAGTCGTTCCAGATCGGGCAATCCGCGCAGGGCCTCGCGCGCTTTTTCGCGCAACAAGGTGTCGCCAAAAAATACATCGACCCGCGCCAGGCGCACCTCGATGTCCGCGCGGTCCAGCAGCGGCTGAGCCACCCACGCGCGCAGTAGACGCGCGCCCATCGGGGTTTGGGTCTTGTCCAATACGCCCAGCAACGATCCGAGCCTGGTTCGCGTGCGCAGGCCCTCCAGTAATTCGAGATTGCGCCGAGTGGTCTGGTCCAGCGCCATGAACCGCGAGGTCGAGTAGGCCCGCAATTCGGTAAGCGGTTTGAGCGCGCCGGGTTGCATCTCGCGCAGATAAGCCAGAATCGCGCCGGCCGCGCGCATCGCCAACGGTTTGTCATCGAGCCCAAATCCGGACAGCGTGCCGACTTTGAAGTGGGCCAACAGGGCTTGCCGCGCGTTGCCTGCCTCAAAGCGATACGCCGGGTAGGGTGTTCGGGCTGCGCGTTCAATCGAAGGCGTCTCGCCATCCGGCCGTTGTGAACTCTCAACTGACGTTGGGCGCAGCCCGCCTTCGTCAGGGATCAGCACTTCGCGTGGTTGCAGGCGGCCGAACTCGCGCTCGACCTCGACCTCGCTGTCGAGCTGCGCTGCGCAGAATTCGCCCGTGGTGATGTCGCAATACGCAAGTCCGATCGGACCGGTGGCGCCGTCGGGCGTAGCGGACATGCTTCGGATCAGCGCGGCGAGATAGTTCGGCCGTGCCGCGTCCAGCATGCGCGGCTCAACCACCGTGCCCGGGGTGATTACCCGCCGCACTTCGCGCGGCACCAGGCCATTGACCGTTTCGTCGCCGATCTGATCGGCCATCGCAACCCGGTAGCCACGCTCGATCAGCCGGGCCACATACCCGTCGACCGCATGGTGCGGGACCCCCGCCATGGGAATGCGAGTGTCCTTTGCCACAGGCCGCGAGGTGAGCACTACACCAAGCTCGCGGGCCACCAATTCGGCGTCCGAGTCAAAGGTCTCGTAAAAGTCGCCCAGTCGGAAAAACAGAATGCAGTCGGCGTATTTCGCTTTGAGATCGAGGTATTGGCGCCGGATGGGCGTGGCTTCTTGCGCGGCAGGTGGCATGCTGTTGAGATTGTATCGGAAGCGAAACCCCCGGCGAAGCCGTGGGTTTCGCTTCCGAGAAATAATCACTTCAGCATGTAATACGTTCCGCGTTTGTCGCCCACCCGCATCAGGGTCCCGCGTTCAACCAGTTCGACGAAATCCCGGCGCAGCGATTCAGCGGTCACATCCGGGCAGAGATCCTGATACTCGCGATTGGTGATTCGGCCGGATTTGCGCACAAATGCCAGCAGTTTCTCCAGGCGCTCCGATTGGGGCGTCGCCGCCGGCGCCGTCGCGCCATCACTGGCGCGCGCATACAACGTGACCTCGAAACTGGCCTCGCCCTCAGCGAACGCCGGCGCAGTCTGGTTGCGCTCTTTCATGGCTCGGATCATCCGGTCGATGCCATACCCCAGCCGTTCGATAAAACCCATATCGGCCAGGACCTGCACGATTGCCTCGTTGCGCGAGTAGCGCTCGCGGATGAGATTCTTCAGTGTGACATGACCCGGCAACCGGCCGGGGCTTTTGACCTCGACCCTATCCGCAAAAACCAGCACGTGAATCTGCGCGCCGGTCAAGCGGTAGTCTCGGTGGGCAATGGCATTGACCACCGCCTCGCGCAAGACCCCGGGTGGGTATGCGCCTTCATCGTTGCGCTGCCATGCTCGCAGGCGCGAGCGCACCACGGTATTCTCCGCCACAAAGAATTCGGCTTTGCGAATTTGTTCCGGCAGCGCGCCGGAGATGGTCTGACGGGTGAATGCATCGTCAAGCTCGGTGCCGCTGAAGCGCGCCGCGAGAAGTTCTGCCCCGCGCACCCAGCGCTGCGGCTGGCGGCCAAAAAGCAGCAATCCGGCATAGGTTGGGCGCAACTTCCGGCCCTGGCGCGCCACGCACCCGCGGCGCAGCAACAAATCCTCAACGCTTGAATCAGGCATTCCGGAGGCGCTTGCGTATGTTTCGGCCCTGCCCCAATCCAGATCGTCCTTGCTGCTGCCTGTCGGAGTGGTTGCCTCCCAGGTGCTCTCGCTGCGGGTGAGCAACAGCTCGCGCAGCGCGCGCGCATTGAGGGCGATATTGCGGTTCGCGTCGCGAATCAGGTATCGGCCATCCACGTGGAATACGTTTGGCAACCCCTCGGGGATCTCGATGACAAGCGCCTCAGGATCGGAATCCTGCGCAGGGCGCAGGAGGTATGGCAGCGGGACAATCAAACGCGGTTGAACTGCCATCAGGGCCTCAAGCGCTTGCGCCATGACATCATCATGATTGGCGGGTTTACCGCCTCGGGTCGGCTTGAGTGGCACGATAAGGACGCCGCCCTGGGCATTGGCCAGCGCTACCAGACTGCGGGCGATCCGCTCGGCGGACGCGGCGCCCGGGCTAAGCACCTCGATCCGCGGACCGGGCCCGGCGGCGGTCAGCCGGCGCAGATCAGTGGGCGTGAGCATTTAGGGCTTGATCGTGTAGCTGGCCAGCGCGCGCCCATCCCGGGCGAGCGTGACAACATCGCCCACCTGCCAGGCCGCTTCGGCGCGATTCATAAACAGGTCGGTCGCGATATCGGCTCCGGTCGTTGAGTAGATGTTGATGAAGTTGTCCTTGAACAGCGACACGTTGCTGAATGTATAGACCACGCCGCGCGGCGAGGCAAGCGTCCAGCCCTTGAGTTCAATCGTGTCGCCCTCGTTGGCGATGACCACTGATTCGCGCTGGCGCTGGCCGGGGAAATTGATATTGCTGATGACGATCGCGACCTTTTCTGGCGCGATCACGGGCGCCGCGGCCGGCGTAGGCGCCGGCCGGGTGGCCGCCGGCGGGTTCGGCGTCGCGGCGGGCGCGGAGTTCGTCGGCGCCGGAGTGGCTGCCGCGATCTGCGCGCGGGGCGTTGCCTCAGGCGTGGTCACGGTCGCTGCCGCTGCGGGTCGGGCAGGGGCGTCCACGGCGTCGGCGGGACGGGTCATGACCCGGACGACCAGAATGGTGGTGATGGCCGAAATCAGAATATTGACCAGGATGACGATAAGCCATTGTTGACGAGTCGGAAACGAGCCCATTCGGACATTAAACCATATGCTTTATCGAACATTTGTGCTATACTCGCCCAGATGAGTGGATTGGCGCGCGCAACGTTGGACGAAGCCATCGAGGCGTTTGAACGCAGCCTCGCCCGACGTCCCATTTCGGAGAACACACGCAAGGCTTTTGTCGGCGATGCGCGAATCTTTGCGCGTGAATTGCAGGGCGGGCGCGAGGCGCGGGTGGCGCCGACATCCATAACGCCCGAGCGTATCAAGCGTTTTTTGGCGGAACAGGAGCGATCCACGCGGGCGGGGAGCCCAAAGTCGATTGAGCGGCGGTTGACCTCGCTCAAAGTCCTCTTCCGCTGGCTCCGCGACAATAGTTACATCGCGATCGATCCCGCGGAAGGCGTCGCCTACCGGCCGTTTGTAGATCCGCTGCCCGAGTACTTGTCAGATGCCCAGGCCGGGTCTGTGATTCGCTCGGCGCGGAATTTGGCTGACAGCGAGAAGCTCGAGCTGCGGCCGCTCACGGCGATTCGGCTCGTGCTCGATACCGGTATCAAGAAGAGTGAGTGCCTGAATCTGGATGTGGGTGACATCAAGCGCGACAAGGGCGCCGCTTTCATTCGCATCCGGTATGACAAGCCCCATCTGCGTTTCAAGGAACGCGATCTGACGATCTCCGCGGACTGTCTCGCCACTTTGGACGAACACATTGCCCGCTATGACGGGCGTGGGCTGCTGTTTGACTGCACCGGGCGCAACCTGGAGTATCTACTCACGGGGCGGGTTGCTCCGGCGGCGGGCGTGCCTGCGTTGACATTTGAGATGTTGCGCTGGACCTGCGCACTGCGCCTGTATCGCTCGCGTGAACACAGCGAGGAACGACTGCAGGCCCATTTTGGTCTGTCGCCGCTTGGTTGGACAGAAATGGCCGCCAAACTTGCCCGCGTAATGGCGTATGTGTAATGTCTGACGCGATATGCCGCGGCATATCGCGTCAGATAGACATAGCTATTCGGGAGTAGACTGACAGCACTATGCCAGTCACGCCGCACATTGAGAAGCATTTCACGGCAACCGCGACCGTCCGCGACATCGTGATTGGGATGTCTGATGGCTTGACAGTGCAGTTTGCGCTGGCTGCCGGCTTGTCTGGCGCTAGATCCGCATGTAGATTTTATGATGCGCTATGAACTAGGGCTCGAGAAACCTGACCGTAGTCGCGAGCTTAGGAGGCGTCAACAAATGACATTAACGTTCACCGAATGACTTTTGGCCGAACGCGACGAATTTGCCGAGACGATTCATTGGCGCCACCCCAACTTCGCAGCGCGGCGTACATATGTCGTCATTCCCGCGAACGCGCAATGGCATTAAGTTAGCGGAAAGCGCGAGATTTTGTGAGATCGAGGCGACGCCGTGCGTGCGAGTTTATTTCGTTTGTCATCCTGAGTGGCGCACCGCCCCGGCCGAAGGGGCATGCAGAAACCGGCCCGAAGTCCTCACGGTTGTCATGCTTCGCGCGCCCAACCATGCTTGTCACCCTGAGCGAAGCGAAGGGTCTCTGCCGCAGCCCAGTCACACTCTCGCCACGGCAGAGGTGCTTCGCGCGACGATTACGCCCACGGCAATGGAAATGCGTTGAGCGCGCTGCTCAGAAACTGGCGCCGCTATGCC
>JBDSIP010000031.1:0-3488 GCA_039917915.1 Thermoflexales bacterium | reverse complement strand
CGCGAAGCGCGGGGATTGTGATCTCGCCTCTCAATTTTTTTGGATGACTTCTAGGCGTTAATGCCGGTAACGGTCACGGCTGTGCCTTCCGTAAACGTGGACGTCATGGTGTAGCGCTCATATATCTCGCTGCGCGGCATCGTCCAGCGATAGATCCAGCGCGCATCGTTGTCGAGCAGGTTGATGCAGCCGTGGCTGCGCTCGCTGCCGTAGTCGTTGTGCCAGTATGCGCCATGGAAGGCAATGCCACTTCCGGTGAAGTAGCTCACCCACGGGATGCCAGGCAGATCGAAATAGTCGTTGTCGCCAAACGCCCCGCCGTACATGTGCTGACTGACGGTCTTTCGAAAGATCCGATACTGACCGGGAGGCGTGCGAAAGTCCTTGTCGGCGCTGAATCTGGCCCCCGATGCGCAACGGGCCATGTAGACTTCTTTGCCCTTCTCATACGCGATGACGCGCTTGTCCGAGAGCCGAATTTCGATGCGCTTGTCGCGCGGATCGACATCCGGCGAGAGCGTCGTGAACTCGGACTGGGGCACCTGGCGCAGAAGCCTGGCCGGCACGAAATACAGGCCCGGGAAACTCTCATCCTCGACCTGATACCACCAGTCGTAGTCGAAGGCGGCCGCCGGATCGGCTGGCGCCCCGGCATCCGCAGCGCCCTTGCCCCGGACGACCTTGATGACCTTGTAGGTGGTGCCGCCATAGTAGCGATACTTGGTCCTCGAGGCAGCCAGCGACGGGGCCACCCGGGAGTCGACATAGGGCACGGTCACTTCGCCCCAGAAACCCTTTTCTCCCGCATCCGTTACGGCGGGATTGAACTCCCAGGGAACGATATGGATCAGGCTGGAATAGACAAAGCCGCCTTCAATCTCAAACCAGCGTTTGTTGTATGAGGAGCCTGAGTCCGTCACGAGCTCCGCAAACACGGGCCGGGTCTCGTCAGCAACCATCGAGTCCACGACCTTCGCGGAGAAATTCGGCTCGGCATACACGCGAATGCCCCACGAAATGGCGCGGGCGAACGAGATGACCGGGCGGCGCGCGATGACCGGCGCTTCCTTGCCGTCAACGAACGGCAGCGGTGGCAGGGGCGGAATGAAGCCGTGCGCAGCGCCTAGCGCGCCAAGTTTGAGCAAGTTGCGGCGGGTCAGTTTCATCATGATGTCGAACTAGCGTGACGCAAGCGCGTCTTCAATGTCCTGCCGATAGAAAGCGGGCCTCAGGTTCCCGCCCCGGCGTTTGATGACCTGGCCGCGGGCATCCAGGATCAGCACATAGGGGAATCCATTGACGGCATACTTTCGTACGATTGCGCGATTGATCGGATCCTCGAACTCGAGATGGACAAACCGCATCTGGCCGCCAAACTCATCCTTGAGCCGGTCCACGACCGGCCTCAGCCCCTGGCACGACGCTCACCAGTCTGTGTAGAACTCAATGAATACCGGCTGCCCGGACGCGACCGCCAGCAGCGCGGGATCCTGCGGCACTCCATCCGCCACAGGCGCGGCTATTGCCCGGGGCACGACCGCGACCACCGCGATTTCCGGCCTGATGGCTGCCTCCAATACGACAGCCGTTGTCGCTGCCTCGGGCTTGAGGTCGGCCACGGACGGCGACGCGGCGCAGCCGACGAGGGCCAACGCGAGGCCGAGTGACAAAGCGCGCCGAATCAGGTGCATCAGCCGATTGTAGGCGAGCGGCGGCAAAAGGGATCGCTTGCGCGGAAACTCTCAGCAATTCCGAGACGGTATCTACCGGCTTTGCCGGTGAATACCGTCTCAGACACCCTCTACTTCAGCGCCATCCGTCCCGCGTAGGCCGCGCCGTCCTCAAGTTGCTCCTCGATCCGCAGGAGCTGGTTGTATTTTGCGATGCGCTCGCCGCGCGCTGGCGCGCCGGTCTTGATCAACCCGGTATTAAGCGCCACCGCCAGGTCGGCGATGGTCGTGTCCTCGGTCTCGCCGCTGCGATGGCTGACCGCCACGGCCCAACCGGCCTTGTGGCTCATCCGCACTGCGGCAATGCTCTCGGTCAGCGTGCCGATCTGGTTGACCTTACACAGCAGCGCGTTGCAGGTGCGCTCAGCGATCGCGCGCTTGATCCGGTCGACGTTGGTCACGAGGTGGTCGTCGCCGATCAGCAGGATCTTGTCACCCATGCTCTTCATCATGAGCTGCCAGCCGGACCAATCGTCCTCGGACATGCCGTCCTCGATCGACACAATCGGATACTTCTTGACCCAGTCGGCCCAATAGGCGACCATCTCCTCGCTGCTGAGCGACTTGCCCTCGCGCGGGAGCTTGTATTTGCCATCCTCATAAAGTTCAGTCACGGCCGGGTCAAGGGCGATGACGATGTCGACACCGGGCTTGTAGCCAGCCTTCTCGATGGCGGTCAAAATGACTTCCACCGCCTCGGCATTGCTCTTGAGGCTGGGCGCGAAACCGCCCTCGTCGCCGACATTGGTGGCGAAGCCCTTGCCTTTCAAGACCTTGCCCAGCGCGTGATAGACCTCGGTTCCCCAGCGCAGCGCCTCGGTAAAGTTGGGTGCGCCGACCGGCAGGATCATGAACTCCTGAAAGTCGCTGCTGTTGTCGGCGTGCTTGCCGCCGTTCATGATGTTCATCATCGGGGTCGGCAACACGTGCGCATCTGCCCCCCCGATGTATCGGAAAAGCGGCAGGCCAACCGTCGCTGCGGCGGCCCGGGCGGCGGCCAGGCTCACCCCCAGGATGGCATTCGCGCCAAGATTGCTCTTGTTGTCGGTCCCGTCCAGCTCAAGCAGGACTTTGTCGATGCCGGTCTGGTCGGTGACTTCCCAGCCATCGAGCGCGGCGGCGATCTCGGTGTTGATGTGGTTGACGGCTTTCCGCACGCCCTTGCCGCCAAAGCGCTTCTTGTCGTCGGCGTCGCGCAGCTCCCAGGCCTCGTGGGCGCCGGTGCTGGCCCCGCTGGGCACCCCCGCGCGGGCCAGAATGCCCTCGTCGGTGACGATGTCAACCTCGATGGTCGGATTGCCGCGCGAGTCGAGGATCTCGCGGGCGAGGATGGATTCGATGTAGCTCATGTTTTCCTTTTTTTGTCGTTGTTTGTGCCAGGTGGGTAAGGTGGGTAAGGTGGGATCAGGTGGGTAAGGCGGGGTAAGGCCACGTTTTGCGCATCGCGCAAATCCGTTTGGTATATATCGTAAATGACGTCGCCGTCTTCCGACACACTGGCGGCAGGGCGCCGGGACCACATCAGATTCGAAAGCTGACGACTACATTTTATCGCCTGAGAGCAAAGGGCTTCGAAAATGGCGACGTCGACGTAGCCCGCATCCAGAGCGACATAAGCTTGCGCTCTCAGCTCACCTGCCGAGCCCTTGGCGCGGCCGAGATAATCAATGAACAACGGTCGCGTCCGGCTCTCAAAGCCCTCAGCAATATTGGACATGATCGAAACGGCCGATCTGCGCATCTGATCGCGAAGCCCCC
>JBDSIP010000030.1:0-3746 GCA_039917915.1 Thermoflexales bacterium | reverse complement strand
GACGGTGAGTTGGCCTGCGCCTCAAAGGCGCTGGGGCTCAAGTCGTATGAGTATTTCGGCTATCGCGATTCGGGCATGCAAGGCTCGAAACACAACGAACACACCGACAGCTTCGCCCAGGCAAGTGTCGATGAAGCAGCCAAACGCCTGGCCGAGGTTGTGTTGCGGCTGCGGCCGGATGTGATCATCACCCACGATCAATATGGTGGCTATGGTCACCCGGATCACATTGCCTGCCACAAGGCGACCCTCCGAATGTACGAAATGCTGTGGGGCGTGCGGATCACCCCCGGCCCGCGTGGAGAGGCCATCCCGGTCGCAGGCGTTGCCACCGGGCCGATCCTGCCGGTTGATCTCAAAGCGCCCCGGCTGTACTACTCCACCCTGCCCAAAAACTTCATCAAATGGGGGGTGCGTTTCTTGCGATTGACCGGCCAGAACCCCAGCGGCTTTGGACGGAACAAGGACATCGACCTGGTCAAGATTGCCTCCTGGAATCTCCCGGTAACGGCCCGGATCGACATCCGCGAAGTGGCCGAAATCAAGCGCGAGGCCTCGGCCTGCCACGCCAGCCAGCAGATGCCGCAGCAGAACCAGAGCCTCTTCCAGCGCATCTTCTTCCGTCGCCAAACGGTGGAAAGCTTTACCCAAGCCTACCCGGCATCCCCGGCAAAAGGGCGGATCACGACCGATCTGCTGCGCGACTGAACCATGGGCGTTGCATTCTTCGACATGGACAAGACCCTGCTCGACGCGAGCAGCGGCATCCTGTTTGTCAAATACCTGTGGAAGAACCGGGCGGTCAGCCTCGCCGAGATGGCCGACGTGTTTGTGCTCAGCGCGCAATACACCCTGAATCGGATGGACTTTCCGAAGGTCATGGCCCGGTTGAGCAGCAAAATCAAAGGCGGGCGTGCAGATGAGCTGGTCGCGTTGTGCGATCGCTGGTTCGAAGACGAGCTGAAGAAGCACATCGCCCCGCGCGCGGTTGAGCGCGTCCGCGAACATGAGCGGGCCGGCGAAGGCGTCGTCCTCCTGTCTGCTTCGACCCAGTATGCGGTCCGGCCGGTTGCCGAACATCTCGGGATCGAGTACCGCTGCACCGAGCTGGCCACCGAAAACGGCTCCCTGACTGGCGGGGTTATCGGCGAGCCGTGCTACGGAGAAGGCAAGTTGATCTGGGGCAGACGCCTCGCCGAGCAGCGCGGCCTGACGCTGGCCGATTGCGCCTTCTATTCGGATTCCGCCTCGGACCTCCCGCTCATGGAGGCGGTGGGCCGGCCCATCGCGGTCAACCCGGATGGGAAGCTGCGCGCAAGGGCAAAAAAGGGCGGCTGGCCCATCGAGATCTTCTATTAGCGGCGCGGGCATGATGACGTTTATCCGGCGCTACGCCACGCCGCTGTGTGTCCTCGGTCTGCTTCTGGCCCCGTTTCTGCTGTTCTGGCCAGTCACGCTCGGCGGTCTCACCCTGCTGCCAGCGGACAACGTTTTTCAGTACGAACCCTTTCGAACCAGCGCGGCGGCGCTCGGGGTGGGCGCGCCGCAGAATCACTTGCTGTCGGACCTGGTCCTCCAGAACTATGCCTGGAAGCAGTTCATTCTGGAGTCGATCCAGCAGCGCGAGCTGCCGCTTTGGAACCCCTATCTGTTCGCGGGCGTGCCATTTCTGGCCGCAGGGCAGAGTTCGGCCTTATATCCGCCCAGCCTGATCTACTACCTGGTGCCCCTTGAGCAAGCCTATGGCTGGTACACCGTGTTCAACCTGGGGCTCGCCGGAGTCTTCATGTTCGTGCTCGCCCGGGTGCTCCGAGTCGGGCGCGCCGGCGCTGTTCTCGCCGGTGTGATCTATCAGCTCAGCGGCTTTCTGGTGGCGTCGGTGGTCTTTCAGATGGTCCTCGGCGCGGCGGCGTGGATGCCTCTGATTCTGGCCATGGCCGAGAACATCATCCGCCAGACGCCCATCCGGGGAAGGCCCGCGTCTGCGCCATGGGTGGTCATCGGGGCGTTGGCGATATGCTTCCAGATTCTGGCCGGCCACGTGGAGATCACCCTGTACACCGGGCTGGTTGCCGGGACATTTTGCGCCTGGCGCATCCTGAGCCGGGTGGGCGCGCGCGGCTGGCGACTTTCGGCGACGTGGCGGAGCGAGGCCGCCCGCCCCACGCTGTGGCTCGCCGCGATGGCGCTGCTCGGCGCCGGGCTGGGCGCGATACAACTCATTCCGTTGTTTGAGCTGGTCACCCAAAGCTTCCGGGCCGGGCGCACGGACTACTCCCAGGTGCTGAGCTATGGCTTTCCAAAGAGCCTGGGCTGGCTGCGCTGGTTGATGCCGCAAGCCTTTGGGAGCGAGGCCCAGCACACCTACTTCGACCTCTTCCAGTTCCAGATCCTGCCAGTGCCAACCCCGAGCGGGCATACGTGGTGGCAGGACGGACGCTGGAAGAACTCGGTCGAGGGCGGCGCGTATGTCGGCATCCTCAGCCTGATTCTGGCGGCCCTGGCCGCGGCCCGCGGCATACGCCTGTCTCTGCGCGATCGGCGATTGGCGCTGACGCCGGGTGATCTGCCGCCGGCCTTCCCGCGCTGGTTTCTGGTCGTCCTGGCGTTCTTGTGCGTGGGATTCATTTTCGGCACGCCGCTCTACGCGCTGCTGTATTACGGGTTGCCCGGGATCAATCAGCTTCATTCGCCATTTCGCTGGATCTTTCCGCTGACTGTGGCGCTGGCGCTCCTCGCGGGAGCCGGACTGGACACCTTGATCCGGTCCACGCCAAGCCCGCGGTTACACCGAATCGGGGGTTGGATTGCGATTGTCGGAGCTTGCCTGATTGGCCTTGTGGCGGCTGCGCGGCTCGCCTTCCCCGCGATCCAAAGCGCGCTGGCAACCGTGCTCGCCCGGCTCGAGCTGGACATTAAGGGATTCACCCCGGCGCTGTTTCTCAGCCTGGAGGGCGTCAATGTCCTGGGTCTGGGTTTGTTCACGCTCAGCGGCGGCCTTATTCTGGCCGGGCTCGCGGGCGGGCGCCGGCGCCGGTTGTGGGCGGCGGCTGCCATCGCAGTCGTCGTGGCGGATTGCGCGATGGCCTGGACGGGATTCAATCCGGCCGTGAATCCGGCCTTGCTGAAGCACGTGCCGGCCGCCATTCAGTTTCTGAAGCAGGACACAGATCTGTGGCGCCTGACGGCCTATGAGCCGCGCGACGGCAAACCGTTGAACGCCAACTTGGCCTGGTGGTTCGATCTGCAGGACATCCGGGGCTACGACTCGATCATCCCGAAACAGTATGTCGACTACATGCAGGCCATCGAGCCGCAGGGAGAGCTGCCTTACAACCGGATCGCTCCGATCCGGGACGCAGCCAGCTTTTCCTCGCCGTTGATCGATCTGCTCGGGGTGCGCTACGTCGTCGCCCAGAGCGCTGACGCGTTGGCGTCGCCGGGCTTCACCAAGGTCTACGACGACGGCCGGACCACGATTTACCGCAACGGGCGCGCCCTGCCCCGCGCCTTCATCCTGCCCGCGACGGCGGCCGTCTCAGTTGAGCGCTTTGCCGACGCCGTCCGAATTGTTGACCCGCGCCGTTATGCGATCTTCCAGGCGCGCCCGGCCCTGGCCGCGGCCCAGCCCGCGCCCGCCGAACCGGTCGCAGCGACCATAACCTCGTATCGAAATGCTGAGGTCTGGATCGACGCGCCGCCGGGGCCGGAGCGCTGGCTCATTCTGACTGACAGCGAATTCCCGG
>JBDSIP010000029.1:0-8619 GCA_039917915.1 Thermoflexales bacterium | reverse complement strand
GGCGTGTGGCGGAAGGCGTGACAAACTGGGCCGCACCGCGCAGGTGCGGCCTGACTCGCGAATCAGCCCAACATGGGTATCCTCACCCCTCGCTCGCGCGCGACCTGCTGCGCGAGCGGGTAGCCCGCGTCGGCGTGCCGGGCGACGCCCATACCCGGGTCGGAGGTAAGCACGCGCTCGATCCGCACGGCGGCTTCGGGCGTGCCATCCGCGACGATGACCTGCCCGGCGTGGATGCTGTAGCCGATCCCGACCCCGCCGCCATGGTGGATGCTCACCCACGTCGCGCCGTTCACCGCATTGATCATGGCGTTGAGCAGCGGCCAGTCCGCAATGGCGTCCGAGCCGTCCAACATGCCCTCGGTCTCGCGGTTTGGGCTGGCCACCGAACCGCAATCGAGGTGATCGCGGCCGATGACGATGGGAGCCTTTACTTTGCCCGAGGCAACCAGCTCATTGAAGCGCAGCCCCGCTTTGGCCCGCTCGCCGTAGCCCAGCCAGCAGATCCGGGCCGGCAGCCCCTGGAACTTCACCTGCTCGCGGGCCAGCGTGATCCAGCGCCGCAGGTGCTCGTCCTCGGGAAAGAGCTCGAGCACGGCCTGGTCGGTGACGGCGATGTCCTGCGGGTCGCCCGACAGGGCCACCCAGCGAAACGGGCCCTTGCCCTCGCAGAACAACGGACGGATGTAAGCCGGGACAAAGCCGGGGTAGCTGAAGGCCTCGGCGAAGCCGTGGTCGAGGGCGCGCTGTCGAATGTTGTTGCCATAGTCAAAGACGACCGCCCCCCGTTTCTGGCACTCGACCATCGCCGCGACGTGGACGACGATCGAGTCGAGCGAGCGCTGCATGTAGGCTGCGGGATCGGCGGTCCGCAGCGCGCTGGCGGCCTCGATTGACAGCCCGGCCGGGATATAGCCGTAGAGCGGGTCGTGGGCGGAGGTCTGGTCGGTGACGACATCGGGCAGGATGCCGCGGGCGAGCAGCTCAGGCAGGACCTCGGCCGCGTTGCCGATCAGCCCGACCGAGAGCGGCTGACGCGCCTGCACGGCCTCGTCGATCCAGGTCATTGCCTCCTCGAGCGCGTCCGTAATGCGGTCGACTTGTTTGAGCCCGAGGCGGCGCTCGGCCCGCCAGCGGTCGGCCTCAACGATGAGCCCGGCCCCGCCGTTCATGGTGATGGCCTGGGCCTGCGCGCCGCCCATCTCGCCCAGCCCGCCGGTGAAGACGAACTTGCCGTGCAGGGTCCCCCAGCCGTGCTGGCGGGCGAGCGAGCCGAAGGTCTCGTAGGTGCCCTGCAGGATGCCCTGGGTGCCGATGTAGATCCACGAGCCGGCCGTCATCTGGCCGTACATGATCAGGCCCTCGCGCTCCCAACGGTCGAAGTTTTCCTGGGTCGCCCACTTGGGCACGATATTGGAGTTGGCCAGCAAGACCCGCGGCGCGTCAAGGTGCGAGCGGAAGACCGCGACCGGTTTGCCCGACTGGATCAGCAGGGTCTCATCCGGCTCGAGGTTGCGTAGGCTGGCCAGGATGGCGTCGAAGCTCGCCCAGTTGCGGGCGGCTTTTCCGCGCCCGCCGTAAACGATGAGGTTGTCCGGGTCAAAGGCGACCTCGGGGTCCAGATTGTTCTGGAGCATGCGATAGGCGGCCTCGATCAACCAGGTCTTGCAGCTCAGTTGCGTGCCGCGGGGGGCATGGATCTCTCGCTTCATGGCGGGTCTCCTTTTCGGGCGAACATGGATGGACAGGATGGACAGGATAGATCAATCCAGTGTATCGGTGTGAGATGCGGCGTCGGGCAAAAGTACGGGCGACAGCACCTACAACGGTTTTCGCCGCGGCCGCGGTATTGTCACGGGGCGTTGTCGGCGATCGCCGGGCGGCCGGAGTGGAGGCCTCGCTCTCGCCACGGGTTTCAAATAGCCGATACCCCGGCTTTCAATTGGACGACGCCCAGGGTTACAATCAGCCGACATGGCCGCCTATGCTTTGCGCCCGCGTTTTGCCCTGCCGCGCCTGCTGGAGTCCTTGACGGACACACCGGTGGTGCTGATCCACGGCCCGCGCCAGTGCGGCAAGACCACCTTGGCCCAGATCGTCGGCAGGGAGCAGGGCTACACGTATTTCAGTTTTGACGAGGACGTGATCCGGGCTGCCGCTGTGGCCGATCCAGCGGGCTTTGTCGCGGATCTCCCAGAGCGCGCCATTCTGGACGAGATTCAGCGCGTGCCAAGCCTCTTTACAGCGTTGAAAATTGACGTGGATCGCCAACGCACTCCTGGACGGTTTCTCGTTACCGGTTCGGCGAATGTGCTGCTGGTCCCGACACTGTCCGATTCGCTGGCGGGTCGGATGGGCATCCTGCGCCTCCATCCGCTGGCCCAATGCGAGCTCGACGGGCGCGCGCCTGACTTTCTCGACCGCTTGTTTGCGGCCGATTTCACGATGCAGACCCATGAGCGGCTGGGCCGGGATCTGGCTGAGCGCATTTGTGCCGGCGGGTATCCCGCGGCGCTGGCCCGGGCGACGCCGCGCCGGCGCGCCACGTGGTATCGCGACTACATCGAGACGCTCGTCCAGCGCGACGTGCAGAATCTTTCGCGCATCAATTCGCTTGACGCGCTGCCGCGGCTTCTCAGGCTGGTCGCCGGCCAGACGGCCCGGCTGGCGAACATCTCGGATCTGGCCGCCCCGTTTCAGATGAGCCGCCCAACGATCCGAGACTACGTCACCCTTTTGGAGCGGGTGTTCCTGGTCGAGACGCTGCCGCCCTGGCATACCAATCGGTTGAGCCGGCTGATCAAGACCCCCAAACTCCACATCGGGGACACGGGTGTGGCCTGCGCGTTGCTCGGGCTCGATGCGGACGCGCTGCTCAAGGACCGGGCCGTGCTGGGCCAACTGCTCGAGACATTCGTCTTCCAGGAGCTGCGCCGGCAGGCCAGTTGGCGCGACGACGACGTCCGCTTCCACCACTTCCGGGACAAGGACGACTACGAGGTCGATATCGTGCTGGAGCGCGGCGCGGGTCAGATTGCGGGGATCGAGGTGAAGGCCTCGGCGACGGTGACGGCGGCCGATTTCCGCGGGCTGCGCCGGCTCCGGGATGGCGCGGAGAAGGGGTTGGCGGCTGGGGTTGTGCTATACGACGGCGAGACCAGCGTTGGCTTCGGCGACGGTCTGTGGGCGATCCCGATTCGGGCGCTGTGGGAGGCTCGGACATGAAACATGGATGAGGCAGTAAGATACAGCCCGCGCAGGCGCATCGGAAGCCACCACACAAATCACCCCCCAGGAGCACCCCTCTCGTGGACCAGGCAACTCACAACAAGATCGTCTCCTTCATCTGGGGCATCGCCGACGATGTGCTACGCGACTTGTTCAAGCGCGGCAAATACCCGGACGTCATCCTGCCCATGTGCGTCATCCGGCGGATGGACGCCGTGCTCGAGCCGACCAAACAGGCCGTCCTCGACACCCGCGAGATGCTCGACAAGGCCGGCATCACCGCCCAAAGCGCCGCCCTGGCCGACGCGGCCGGCCAGGCCTTCTACAACACCTCGCGCTTCACCCTGCGCGACCTCAAATCGCGCGGCAGCCAGCAGGCCCTGCTGGCCGACTTCAAGGACTACCTCGACGGATTCTCGCCCAACGTCCAGGACATCCTCGCCAACTTCAAGTTCCGCAATCAGCTCGACACCCTCTCGAAAGCCGACGCGCTCGGCACCCTGGTCAGCAAGTTCCTCGACCCCGAGATCGATCTCTCCCCGGCCGGGATCGACAACCACGCCATGGGGACGATCTTCGAGGAGCTCGTCCGCAAGTTCAACGAGGACAACAACGAGGAGGCCGGCGAACACTGGACCCCGCGCGACGCCGTCCGGCTGATGGCGAACTTGATCTTCCTGCCGATCGAGACCCGCCTCAAATCCGGCACCTACATGCTCTACGACTGCGCCTGCGGCACCGGCGGGATGCTGACCGTGGCCGAGGAAACCCTGATGGGAATCGCCAAACGGCGCGGGCTGCAGGTGCAGGCGAATCTCTACGGTCAGGAGATCAACCCCGAAACCTACGCCATCTGCAAGGCCGACATGCTGCTCAAGGGCGAGGGCGAGAGCGCCGATCACATCGTCGGCGGGGCCGAGTATTCAACCCTCTCGAACGACGCCTTCCCCGCCCAGGAATTTGACTTCATGCTCTCCAACCCGCCCTACGGCAAGAGCTGGAAGAAGGACCTCGAGACGATGGGCGGCAAGGACGGCATGCGCAGCGCGCGCTTCAAGGTCATGCATCGGGAAGAGGAGCTCTCGCTGGTCACCCGCTCGAGCGACGGGCAGATGCTCTTCCTGGCCAATATGGCCTCGAAGATGAATCACAAGTCGGCCCTGGGCAGCCGCATCGCCGAGGTCCATAACGGCTCCTCGCTGTTCACCGGCGACGCCGGGCAGGGCGAGAGCAACATCCGGCGCTGGCTGATCGAGAACGACTGGCTCGAAGCCATCGTCGCCCTGCCGCTCAACCTGTTCTACAACACCGGCATCGCCACCTACATCTGGGTGCTCTCGAACCAGAAGCCCGAGCACCGTCGGGGCCAGGTCCAACTGATTGACGCCACCCAATGGTTCAAGCCCCTGCGCAAGAACCTGGGCAAGAAGAACTGCGAGCTCTCGCCCGAGGACATCGAGCGGATCAACCGGGCCTTCCTCGATTTCAAGGAGACGCCCGAGTCCAAGCTCTTCCCCAACGCCGCCTTTGGCTACTGGAAGGTGACGGTCGAGCGCCCGCTCCGGCTGCGCAGCCAGCTCTCGCTCAAGGCCATCGAGACACTCCGGTATGCCTCCGGCGACGAGGATCTGCGGGCCGCGCTCTATGAAGATTTCGGTGACGCCCTGTTCACCGACTTCGCCCGGACCCAGCCGGCGCTGGAGAAGCGCCTGGCCGAGTGGGGCGGCGACGAAGAGGAAGGCGATGCTGAAGAAGGCGGGGCCAGCAAGACCCTGCCCGAGAAAAAGCTCCGCAAACTGCTCGACCCCGCGACCTGGGCGCGCGACGGGCGGCTGGTCGCGACGGCGATGGCCCTGCGCGCGGGCCTGGGCGACGGGGTCTTCGAGGAGTACAACGTTTTTTGCGAGCGCGTCGACGCCGCGCTTGACAAGGCCGGCCTGAAGCCGTCCGCCGCCGATCTCAAGCAGATCCTCAAGGCGGTCAGCGTGCGGGATGAGTCCTGCCCGCCGGTGATCGCGAAAACCCACAAACCGGGCAAGGCCAAGCCCGACCCGCTGCATGGGTTGTTCGAGCTCCCCACGCCCGGCGGGAGAGGGGCCGGGGGTGAGGGCGCGCGCCGCCTCATCGAATACGAGCCCGACCCCGATCTGCGCGACACCGAGCAAGTGCCGCTGCTCGAGCCGGGCGGGATCGAGGCCTTCATCCGGCGCGAAGTGCTGCCTTACACGCCCGACGCCTGGGTCAAGGCAGACGCGACCAAGATCGGCTACGAGATCAGCTTCACCCGGCACTTCTACAAGCCCCAGCCGTTGCGCACGCTCGAGGAGATCAGCGCGGATATCCTGGCCATCGAGCAGGAGGCCGAGGGGTTGTTGGATGGACTGCTGAAGGTGGGTGGGCGATGAAGAAGATCGGGAAGGGAGTCCCATGACCACCACTGCGAATCAGATTGATCTTTGGCGCAGCGCCTCGTCAGAGCATCAGCGACTGGAGTTCAAAGAGGCTAAGACGCAATTCGACTTCAGCCGATTGTGCAAGTATTGCGTGGCGATTGCGAATGAGGGTGGCGGCCAACTACTCCTGGGAATCGCGGACCAGCCACCTCATCGGGTCGTTGGCACCGCTGCGGTGAATGATCCAATTGGCATGGCAGAGAAGTTGTTTCAAACGCTCGGATTCCGCGTTGACGTTGAAGCAGTCGGCCACCCTGAGGGGCGCGTGGTTGTGTTTCACATACCGTCACGTCCGCGAGGGACGGCCTATCACTTGAGCGGCACGTACTTCATGCGCGCGGGCAGAGAACTCGTGCCCATGAGCGAGGACCATCTGCGTCGGATATTCGCGGAGGGCGAGCCAGATTGGCTTGAGGAATTCGCGCGAACGGGACTTGACGCGGCGCAAGTGGTTGACCTTCTCGATACGCAGGGGTTCTTTGATCTGCTAAAAATGCCATACCCGACCGAGCAGTCAGGTGTTCTCGATCGACTTCAACAAGAACGGCTAGTTGACGCGGTTGCGGACGGCTTTGCCATTCGACGACTTGGTGCATTGTTATTGGCCAAGCGTTTAGCGGATTTTCCAGATGTTGCCAGAAAGGCGCCACGCGTGGTCGTCTATGCCGCGAGCTCGAAGCTCGATACCAAGCTGGATCAGTTGGGCGTGAAGGGCTATGCAGTCGGTTTTCAAGGCTTGGTGCGGTTCACGATGACGCAACTGCCTCAAAACGAAGTTATTCAGGATGCTCTGCGGGAAGAGGTGAAGCTCGTCCCCGAGATTGCCATCCGCGAACTGATCGCGAATGCCCTCATTCATCAGGACTTTCGGGTTTCCGGCGCATCTGTGATGATCGAGATTTACGCTGACCGCGTAGAGATCTCGAATCCTGGCGAACCCATTGTGCCTGTAGAGCGGTTCATCGATGGTTATCAGTCACGCAATGAGCGGCTTGCTGATCTGATGCGCCGGTTCCGAATATGTGAGGAGAAGAGCAGCGGAATCGACAAGGTCATTGACGCTGCCGAGGTGTTTCAGTTGCCAGCACCGGACTTCCGCGCTGGGCATCGAAGAATGACGGTGTTGATTTATGGCCACCGTGACTTCGAGGACATGGACCGCAACGATCGTGTCAGGGCCTGCTTTCAGCATTGCTGCCTGAAATGGGTAATGGGCAGGCACATGACCAATCAGTCCCTGCGCGAGCGTTTCCGGAAACCCGAAAGCAAGAGCGCGGTGGTATCGCAAGTCATCGCGGCAGCGATCGATGCCGGCATGATCAAGGCCGATGAGAGAGTGGGAACCTCGCGAAAATTCGCCCGTTACTTGCCGATCTGGGCCTGAAGACCTATTTAAGCCTAACCCTTGACCGGCATCCGTACATGACAAAAACTCCCGGAAATCACGTGAAATCCTTATTTAAGTGTTCGGCAATGGCTGATGCGGTCGCGGAGAGTTATGACAACTGACGAGACCCAAGGCCTAATCGCCGACCTCAAGCCGTATCCGGAATACATGGAGTCGGGTCTGCCGTGGCTCGGGAAGATGCCCAGCCATTGGGCGCGGCGGCGCATGAAGGTCCTCTTCCGGGAGCGAGCTCAGAAGGGTTTTCCGGATGAGCCGCTACTTGCGGCCACACAGAATATGGGTGTTGTGCGCAAAGAGGATTATGGGACGCGCACGGTTACGGCGATGAAGGACTTTCACCTGCTCAAGTTGGTCGAAAGGGGCGACTTCGTGATCAGCCTGCGCTCGTTTCAGGGCGGCATCGAGTTGGCACATTGTCGCGGGATCATTAGCCCTGCCTACACGATTCTCACGCCGAGGCGCGACGCAAGTCAGGCTTACTACGCAAGGTTCTTCAAATCGCCTGCCTTCATCAGCAGCCTGACGCTTTTCGTCACCGGCATTCGTGAAGGCCAGAACATCGACTATGAGCGGTTGAGTCGTGCCTATTTACCTCTTCCACCGCCTGACGAGCAACAGGCAATTGGTCTTTTTCTGGACTGGGCCAACGGGCGGCTGGAGCGGACGATCCGGGCGAAGCGCAAGGTGATCGCGCTGCTCAACGAGCAGAAGCAGGCCATCATCCACCGCGCCGTCACCCGCGGCCTCGATCCAACCGTCCCGCTCAAACCGTCTGGAATCCCGTGGCTCGGCGACGTTCCAATGCATTGGGAGATTTGGCGCATTAATCGATGTGCCCGAGTTGGAAACGGGTCGACTCCTTCGCGCGGAAAACCGGCTTACTGGAGCAATGGCAGCTATCCCTGGCTCAACAGCTCTCAGGTTAACCGCGGGTATATCAACAGCGCCGACCAGTTTGTGACTGCAACTGCCTTACGGGAATGTCACCTACCTCGTGTCCCGGCTGGAAGTGTACTTGTCGCCATTACGGGACAGGGCAAAACCCGGGGCACGGCGGCATTGCTTGGCTTTGAAGCCACAATTAATCAACACATCGCATTCGTTTCCCCTCGAATGCCTGTGGTTTCTCCGGAATTCCTTCATCTCACGTTTGTTGCCGCATATCAGACATTGCGAGCATTGAGCGAAGATTCGGGCAGCACCAAGGGTGCGCTCACCTGTGATGACCTGAAACGATTTAAGGTTGTGCTGCCGCCTCTTCCGGAGCAGACCGCCCTGGTCCACCACATGCATGCCGAAACCCTAACTCTGCAGATGGCCATCTCCCGCCTCGAACGCGAGATCGAACTCCTCCGCGAGTACCGCACCCGCCTCGTCGCCGACGTGGTGACGGGCAAGCTGGATGTGCGCGAGGCGGCGGCGCGGCTGCCGGCGGCCGAAGGATCCGAACCCATGGAGGACGCCGTTGTCCCCGAGGACGAGATCGAAATCGAAGACGGGGTCGGCGGCGCATGAGCATGCGATACGTTT
>JBDSIP010000028.1:0-4432 GCA_039917915.1 Thermoflexales bacterium | reverse complement strand
GGTGGCCCGCATTACGTATCAATTGGCGCGAACCGACATCGGGCCACCCCAAGGGTTGACCGACGTTCCGCGGCGCAGCCCAGACTCACCTGCGCATACACCGGCACCGACGATTGGGTGCTGATTGCGGCAGCGTCATAAGCGGCGCACAAGAGCCATATCCAGGCAACGAATCTCGAGGGAGCGCTGACCCGTTTGCCACGAAAACGGTCGCAACGCCAAACTGCAAGACCACGTGCGGCTGTTGTCCTAGGCGTTCGCTTTCGGAGACACGCTCATTGCCTTCTCAGGCCGAATACTGAGGCTACTCAGCGTTCCGCTGTTCAATGTTTGTACAGAGTTAATTGCGACGAAACGCTGACACGACCATAAACCGGAAACGATATCCCCCGGCGGAACCGGGGAATATCGTTTCCGAGTAAGGCGCAGTGGCGATTCTCAGAACTTATACAAACATGTTGAACCCAGCCCTCTTCCCCGAAGAACCCGCCCTCGTTTGCTCGAATATCGGACCCCGTGAACGGCGCAAGCGTCTGTATGTCGGCATCGCCGCCGAGGTGATGGCCATCCTGGTGTTGTTTGGGGTCAAAATTCTGAAACTGTCCGGCTGGACGGCGGCGATTACCCTGCCCTTCTTCATTGCGGCCGGCATTGGATTCTTTCAGTGGCTCGACAAAACCTGCATCGCAAACGTCTATCTCGGGGTTTCCAACATGGACGACGGCAACATCGCCGTGACCGAAGACAGTGTGAAGCGCACGCTGGCGCGCCAGGCCCGCAGGGTACAAATTAAGGCGTTCGTATCGGCCACCGCCCAGACGGGCGTGGCCATCCTGATCGCCGCGCTGTAGGATTCAAAAATACGTCTCCCCGGCTTCGCCGGGGAGAAGTGATTTTTTTGTTTAACGGACGAGACGAGCCGTCCGGCCAGTCTCGGCGAGCTGGTGCACCTCGGCCGCATCGACCAACGGCATATCCCCGAGCATGGTGTATTTGAGCGCCGCCACGGCGGCGCCATAACGCAGGGCGCGGGGCAAGCGGGGCTCGGTCCCATCGCCGCTCAGCCAGCCATACACGAAGCCGGCTGAGAAGGCGTCACCCCCGCCCACCCGGCCCACCTCGACGGCTTCATAGGTCGCCTGTCGGATCGGGGCGTCCATCCCTGGCGCATGGGCCAGCGAGCCGCTCGCACCCAGCGTCATCACCATCACCGTCCGCGGATTGCGTTCCCGCAATGCCGCCAGGACTGTTTCGGGCGATCCGGCCAGCCCAAAGATCGTCTGAGCGTCGTTGAGCGGCGCAAAAACGATATCTGCGGCGTTGACGAAACGAGCCAGACCGGCATTGGCCTCGGCCGGCGTCCAGAGCTGACTGCGATAGTTCAGATCGACGCTGACCTGCCAACCGGCCTGCTTGGCCCGATCGACCGCCGCCCAGGCTGTCTCGGCCGTGGTCGGTCCGAGGGCCGGGGTAATGCCTGTGACGTGCAGCAAGCGCGCCCCACCGGGCGCGAAGACACTCAGCGGCAGGTCGGCCGGGGTCATGTGGCTGAAAGCGCTGTCGGCCCGATCGTAAATCACCCGGCTGGGCCGGGGCGGGCGTCCCTCCTCGAGAAAGTACACCCCCACCCGATGCTCGCGGGTCCACACAACCTGCGAGACGTCCACCCCGTGCGCGGCGACGCCACGCGCGATCAACCGGCCGAGCGCGTTGTCGGTCAGGCGCGACACCCAGGCGACCTTCAGGCCCATCCGGGCAAGTCCAACGCTCGTATTCGACTCACTGCCGCCGATCTCAAGATCAAACGTCTGGGTCTGCTCGATCCTGCGCAAACCCGGCGGAGTCAGCCGCAGCATGGTCTCACCCAGGGTGACAACGTCAAACCGCGGGGTCATATCGCGGGGCATGCGTCCACCAGCGCGCGGGCGCGCGCGGTCAGGGCCGCCCAATCGCGGCGCGCTACGAGTTCTCGATCGACCAGCGCGCCGCCCACCCCCACCGCAAACGCGCCAGCTTTCAGATAAACGGCGATGTTGGACGCGTCGATGCCCCCGGTGGGCACGAGCTTTAGAAATGGCATGGGCTCTCGGATGTCCTTGATATAGCCAGGCCCCAAACCCCGAATCGGAAAGACCTTGACCGCGGCCGCGCCCGCCGTCCAGGCCGCCTCAATTTCGGTGGGGGTGTAAGCACCCGGGAAAATCGGGGTCTGGCGAAGCGCGCACACATCGACAACATCCGGCTTGAACACGGGGGAAACCACGAACGTGGCGCCGGCGTCGATGGCGGCATGGGCATCCTCCGGCGTGAGCACGCTCCCCACCCCGACGGCCGCATCGCCCGCGGCGACTTCGGGCAGGCGATGCGAAACCAGGGTGATGGCCTCAGTCGCGCCGGGGGTGGTCAGGGTGAATTCAAAGACGCGCACGCCGCCGTCGAGGAGCGCCCGTGACAGCGCCACGGCATCCTCCAGGGCAGGCAGTCGCACGATGGCGATGATGCGGGTCCGGGCGATCAGGTTCATCACTGGGTTTGACATGGTTTGCTATATGGGGAGCACGCAAGCCGGCGCGTGCGCGGTTGCGGTCGCAACGACAGGGCCAAGCAGGCCCGTCACCGGATCGAGCGGGATGATCATCACGCCGCCACTACGCTGGCAGGCAACGGCGAGATGCCAGGGCAAGCCGCCCTGTCCATCCGCATCGAGAATGGCAAAATGGCGCGGCCAGGCGCCTCCGGCCGCGGCATAGCCGACGTGCCTGACGGTCCAGGATTCCTCGTCGATGCCAAATACCGTCAGCACGTCGTCGCCGCGATTGGACACCAGGACGAAACGGCCATCGGGCGTCACAGCCACATGCGCTGGGTAGTTGACCCCCGCGCCGTCGCCGCGCGAGGTGGCGATAATCTGGTTCATCCGGCCGGTTCGATCGAAGACGGCCAGGGTGCTGTTGAGCTCATTGGCGACAAACAGAAGCGTCCCGGTTGGGTGAAGGCAGGCATGCCTCGGACCGGCGCCCGGCAGCAAGGTCAGGCTTGCCGGCGCGTCCGGCGTCAGCGTCCGATCCCTGGCCGACCAGACAAAACGATGGACCCGATCCGAGCCAAGATCGCACACCAGCACTCGATTTGGACCATCGAAGAGGACCTGATGCGCATGCGGCCCGGTTTGCCGCCCATGCACTGGTCCACTCCCCGAAAGTATGACAGCGTTTACGTGGGGGCGAATTGCGCCCGTTTCTGCGAGCGGAAACACGGCCACGCTGCCGCTGCCGTAGTTCGCCACCAGGAGCGATTTTTCGTCGGGTGACAGGGCGAGGTGGCACGGCAGCGTGCCGCCCGACGGCACTTTGCCAAGCAGGCGCAGACCGCCATCGCTGCCCATCCCAAACCAGGCAACCGCGCCCTCACCCGATTCGATTTCGCTCACGGCGTATAGCGTCGAGCGATCGGCTCGGGCGGCCAGAAACGCGGGATTGACCAGACCGACGGTGGCTGCTAGAGCCGTCAGTTCGCGCCGCGCGCTATCCCAGCGCATGCGCTGGATGCCGGGCATGTCGGCCGACGCGTAGCCGCCGACCCAAAACTCGCGCACATGCCGTTGCTCGCCTGTTGACCGGGCGATTCGCGGCTGGCGGCCGGCCGGGGGAGAAAGGGGGGGAATCTTCATGGCACTTGGGCTGCGTCACGGTGCGCATTCGCGCTATGGGCCGGGTTCCTCGGGCGCGCCGCGGAAGTTGCCGACGACAGCGTCCGGAAGCGCTCGCGCCAAATCTGCGCTGCTCAAAATGACGGAAGTCCCGCGCAGGCCGCTGCCAATCGAGATTTCAGGCTCGGCCAGGACACTGGTATCGATATAGATCTGAACCGGGCGGGGCAGCCCAAACGGCGCGACGGCGCCCAGGCGGTATCCAGTAACGGCGAGGACCTCGGATTCGGATGCCATGCTCAAACGGGACTGGCCAGTCTGCTGGCGGAGTGTCTTCCAGCCAATCTGATCGGGCCCGGCGACGAGGACCATCGCAAAACGTTCTGGGCCCAGACGAAAGAGGATGCTGCGCACGACCTGGGCCGGACGTTGTCCGCGCTCGGCGGCGGCCTGCTCAAGCGATCGCACGGAATCGGAATGGACAAAGGTGCGATGCGGAATCCGGAGTGCCGTCAGCGCGGCCGAAACCGGGGCGAGTTGCGGGTCCATGCGTTCCTGATTGTAGCCGGGGCCTCCCCATTCCGCGCCCACCCCCAACCCCCGTCATCCCGCGCGAACCCTTCGGCAGGCTCAGGGCGAGAGCGCCGGAACGAATACCCCAACCGGACCTCGTCGTCGAATGCCGGTGGAATCGACCCCAGGGCGATGCCCTGATTGACTTAGGTTTTCGCAAACCGGGGGCGGAGCGATGCGGTCGTCGACAAGGCGAAGAGACCTGCTGAG
>JBDSIP010000027.1:0-4946 GCA_039917915.1 Thermoflexales bacterium | reverse complement strand
CGAAAGCGGGGATCCAGTAGTCGAACCCAAGCGTCGCAGCTGCGTCAAACGGCATGGACTCTTGCACTGGATCCCCGCTTTCGCGGGGATGACGACGCGGAAAGCCTGAAAACCTGAGGTATTCAGGCCCATTACTGAGGAGGCATCAGGGGCGCCCACCGGCGCAGGCCCGGCAGATAGTGGGCCGGTGTGCGCGGCGCGTTCACCCAGCAAGACGTTTCATAGATCTGACCGTTGTGCACGTCACGAAAGCGCCACGCGCCGGCGGGCGCGTCGGCAGGGACACCCGGACAGACCGGCGGCTAATCGCGCGGCGGGTTTTCGATGGCGGCGATTTTCCCGACTTTCCGGGCGCTGGCGCCACCCGCAAACTCGCTGCGCATCCACGCATCCACGATCTGCTTGGCCAACTCGGAGCCAATCACCCGCGCGCCCATGGTGAGTATCTGCGCGTTGTTGCTCTTGCGCGCGCGTTCAGCCGAATACGTGTCATGCGCTTGAGCAGCATAGACGCCAGGGACTTTGTTGGCAGCAATGGCCATCCCGATTCCGGTCCCGCAAATCAGGATACCGCGTTCGAGCTTATGGGCCGCAACATCGCGCGCAACCTTGACCGCCACATCCGGATAGTCGACCGGGTCAGCGCTCGCGGGACCGTAATCCGAGACCGCAATCCCCTGTTGCTCCAAGTGCTGCTTGATCAACTCCTTCAGCGTGTATCCGGCTTCATCTGATCCGATCCCCAGGCGACTCTGTGTTTCAGTCACGTTCATGCTCCTTTGATCGCGCGCACCCAGAGCTCGCGCTTCTTGGGCCCGTCCATCTCCAACAGCAGCGCGTTTTGATACGTGCCGACCTCGAGCTTGCCCCCCGCGATTGAGAGGATAAGATGCGTGCCGCCAAACGCGCTCAATACATGCGCGGCCGCGTTGGGGTTGTTGTTTCGGCGGTGGCGGAAGGGCTCAAGCGCTTCCAGCCAGCGCTCGGCGACGCGTTCCAGGTCCGCCCGCATTTCATCGTCATCCTCGCATAGCAACAGCGCCGCTGTTGTGTGCTGGACCGAGATAAGCGCCACGCCATCCCCGATTTCCCGCGCTGCCTGCTCAATCAACGCTGTGACGTTCAGCACTTCGGTCTTGCGCGTCGTCTCGACGATCAGTTTCTTCATGGAATAAGCTCTCCTTGTCGGGCCGCGAATCGCGGCCGGCTATGGTCACCCCAGCAGTTCAAAAGGTTGCTCGATCCTCCTTCGCACGCTGGCGAGAAACTTCGCCGCGGTCGCGCCGTCGAGCATGCGGTGATCGGCCGAGAGCGTCAGCGCGCACATGGGCCGGATCGCGGGAAGGCCCGCCACTGGAACAATCCGCTCTTTGACCCGTCCAACCGCCAGAATCATCGGATCCGGCGGGTCAATGATGGCGAAAAACGCGTCCATGCCAAACATGCCCAGATTCGAAATCGTTATGCTCTTCTCGCCCATGTCGGTCTCGCGCAACTTCCCGGCTCGCGCCCGCTCGGCGAGCTCGCGCGCGGCGGTCGACGTCGCGCGCAGGTCGAGCCAATCGGCATTCTGTAGCACCCCCACCAGCAAGCCCTCGTCGCGGCTGACTGCGATTCCAATGTTCACCGTCTCGCGCTGGGAATAGCCCGTGCCGGCGAAGCTGACGTTGACCTCGGGCATCGCCTTGAGCGCCAGCGCCACGGTCCGAACGATCAGGTCATTGATCGTCGGCTTGCGTGCCCAACCGAGCGGGCCGGCGCAATACGCGCGCAGCATCTCGCACTCGGTCATATCGACTTCGACCTGCAAATAGAAGTGCGGGATGTCCCGTTTGCTGGCCGTTGTCCGGGCGGCAATCGCCTTTCGCGCGCGCGACAGTTCGCGAATCTTGGTTGGCCCGCCCGGCATCGAAGCGCTCGTGTTCTTGCGGGCGGCTTGAGCCACATCGGCGGCGCTCAAAAGGCCGTCTGCCCGCGAAGGAACGAGCGCCGAAACATCCACGCCAGCCTCGGCCGCGAGTCGCCTTGCTTTGGGTGAGATCGGGCGCGCCACCGACCGATTCGAAGACAGGGGGGTCTCGGGATGGGGATCCGGTTTCATGCGCCCGCTCGCAGACTTCTTCGCCTCCGCAAAATGGCGCACGTCGTCCTGGGTTACCCGTCCGCCGGGGCCGGTGCCTGGAACCTCAGCGAGCGGCACGCCCAAATCCAGGGCCATTTTCACGGCCAGCGGCGAAGCGCCGACGCCATTGACCGGAGAGGCGCTTCGCGCGCGATCGCCCGCCGGTTTCTCGGACGCATCACCCGCGATGCGAATCACACCGACGACCTGCATCGCGTCGGCGTCGTTACCCTCCGCCACGACGATGCGTTCAAGCACGCCGTCGTTTAGGGCCTCAATCTCCATGGTGCTCTTGTCCGTGTCGACTTCCAGCACCGGCTCCCCCTTCCGGACCCGATCGCCCTCCTTCTTCAGCCAGCGCGACACGCGCACAGTCGTGGTTGTTTCGCCTACATGCGGGATGATGATGTCGGATGTCATGGATTCCTTCATGCGACCCCCATCAGCGCCCCATGACCTGCAAAATGGCGCGCCGGATCCGGGCGCCGTCAGGAACGACCAATGCCTCGAGGCTCGGCGCGGCAGGCATGGGTATGTCCGGGGTAGCCACCCGCAGCACCGGCGCGTCGAGATAGCCGATGGCCTGTTCGGCAACCACGGCGACAATCTCCGCGCCCCAACCGTACGAAACCGTGTCTTCCTCCACAATGACGAGGCGCCCGGTTTTGCGTACCGAGTCGACAATTGTTTTTGTGTCAAGCGGAACAAGCGTGCGCGGGTCAACCACCTCAACACTCACGCCTTCGCGCTCGAGGTCCGCGGCGACATCCATGGCCCGGTGAAGCATCAGAAGGGTCGCGACCACGGTGACGTCCGTACCTGCCCGCTTGACATCGGCGCTGCCAAACGGCACGACATGATCGCCATCCGGGACGAGATTGCTCAACGCCTGGCTGTGGGCGAGTTTTCGTCCCTTGCTGCCATACAGAAACTTGTGGGTGGTGATGATGCAGAAGTTCTTGTCGCGCAACGCGCTGCGCAGCAAGCCCATGGCGTCGGCGGGGGTCGACGGGACCGCGAGTTTGATGCCCGGAATATGGGTGAAGTAGCTCTCCATGCTCTGGGCGTGGGTCGCTCCGCGCCCGCTGGCGCCGGTCGGGAAGTGAAGGACGGCGGGAACGCTGACCTGGCCACCACTGGTGTAGCGCAGTTTGGCCGCGTTGTGGACAATCTGTTCATAGGCGCAAAACGCAAAATCGCCGTACTGAAGATCGACCACGGGATGGAGCCCCATCATGGCGGCGCCGATTGCCATGCCGATGAATCCGCTTTCGCTGATGGGCGTGTCAATGACGCGGCCATGGCCGAACTCATCCGCCAGCCCGAGGCTGAACAGGAACGAGCCTCCGATGCGCGCATCCTCGCCAATGAGGAAGATTTCCGGGCGGGCGCGCATCTCCTGCTTCAGAACCTCGCGAAACGCCTCAACGATTGTCATTTCCTTCATCGTCATGTCAACCTGCCAGTGCCGCCAGCCGGCGGCTATGCCGCGCCAGGTCGCGCGCAACATCCCGATACACCTCAAACAGAGCCGAATACGCGGCATGGGACCGCGGGTCGGGCTCCAACGTTTCATCGATGCGGACGCAGGCGCTTGCCGCCGCGCGCCAGTCGGCGAAGACGCCCGCGGCAATTCCGGCGACCATTGCGGCGCCAAATGACGCGTCTTCCTGGGCCGGCTTGAGCATCGGCCGGCCGATCACGTCGCACAAGATCCGGCGCCACACAGCGGATTTGGCGCCGCCCCCGATTAACCTGAGCTCGTTGATGCGCTCGGTGTGCGCGTCGAGGCAGTCTCGCAGTGAAAAGGCCACCCCTTCGAGGACCGCCCGGGCGAAATGGGCCAGGGTGTGATGGGCGCCGACCCCCACAAAACTCGCTCGCAGTTGCGAATCCCAGTACGGCGTGCGCTCACCCATCAGATACGGATGAAACAACAGTCCATCGCAACCGGGCGGCGCCTGCGCGGCCATGTCGCTCGCCAGGGTATGCATGCTCTTGCCCTGTTCCAGCGCGAGACGCTGCTCGTCCCGGGCGAAGGTCTCGCGAAACCAGCGCCACGACGCGGCGCCGGAGTTTGTCGCCGCAATCGAAAACCCGTAGTTGTTCAAAAGGTGGCGGTACGTGATGAGCAGCGGCGCAGGCTGCGGTTTGGCGGTCACCACATTCACGTTGGCGTGCGTGGCGAGCTTGATAGTCGCCTGCCCCGGATCCAGGACGCCGACGCCGAATGCCTCCACGACCGAATCGCCACTTCCCACCGCCACGGGCGTGCCGGATAACAGGCCTGTCGCCCGGGCCCCTTCTTCTGTAATCGCGCCCGCGATGTCCCGCGCATCCATCACGACGGGAAGGGCCGCCAGTGGCAGCCCGGCCTCGGCGCAAAGCGCATCCGACCAGCAATCCGCTTCCAGATCAAAGAGTTGCGTGCCAATGGCGTCGTAGCGATCGGTGACGAAGTCGCCGGTTAGCCGCGCGCGGGCGTAGTCCTTGACCGGCTGAATGCGCCGCAACCGGGCGAACACCTGCGGTTCCTGCTCCCGCAACCAGGCCAGGTGAGCTAACGTCCAGGACGCGTTCGGGCGCTGGCCGCTGATCCGAAACACGTCCTGCCCGAGCCGGTCTTCAAGCGCCAGCGCCTGGCCCGTGCTGCGCAAATCCGAGCTATGGATCGTGGGATAGATAACCTCGTTGTCATCGCCCAGCAGGGCGACTGCATGGGCGGGACCATCGATCGATATGCAGGCGATGTCGCCCGGCCCGAGGCTTCCCTGGCTGAGACACTCGCGCACGGCCGCGCAGGCCGCGGCATGCCAGTCATGCG
>JBDSIP010000026.1:0-3603 GCA_039917915.1 Thermoflexales bacterium | reverse complement strand
CGGCGGCATTCGCAGGCCGACGTTGGATGTGAGACGGGCTTACTTGTGGATCCCACGCTTTCGCGTGGGATGACGGTGTTGGGGTGACGGTGACCATTTGCCGCCACGAGTCCTTCTGCGCAATCCGAGTCATCCTCCGCATCTGCGATTCAGACAACTGCCGCAGGGGCGGGGTGTCTGAATCACGGATTCGGAAGATGACTCAGATGACGCGGAGAGGTTCATCCAATTCGGTGGCGACGATCCGTGCAATCCGCAGCTTCGGTGTCCATCCGTGATTCAGACAGCACCTCCCCCCGTTTCTCCCCTTTGCCTGCTGAATGCCCGAAAACCCGCCGGCTGACTACAATCGTTCGAAATCAACCGCCATTCGCGCCGCGCCGCGCAAGGAGTTCCCGCTATGACCATCGACTTCGGACTGGGGATGCCCTCCCGGCCCTCCAAGGCAGCCATGCCCACCTGGCTGGCCGACCTCGACACCGTCCTGCCCCGCTTTGCCGGGACCTTCGACAGCCTGTGGATCAGCGACCATTTCTTCTGGGACAACAACCCGACCATCGAGGTCTGGACGGCCCTGTCCTTCATGGCCGCCCGCTGGCCGCTGTTCAAGTTCGGCCCGATGGTCCTCGGCCAGAGTTACCGCAACCCGGCCCTGATGGCCAAGATGGCCTCCACCCTGCAGATCCTCACCGGCGGGCGGCTGATCTTCGGCCTGGGCGCGGGCTGGAAAGAGGACGAGTACCACGCCTACAACTGGCCCTTCCCCTCCGTCGGCACCCGCCTGCAGCAACTCGATGAGGCCCTCGAGATCATCAAACGCCTGTGGACCCAGCCCGGCCCGGTCACCTGGGCGGGCAAGCACTACAAGATCACCCACGCGTATCTGGAGCCGAAGCCCGTCCCCGTCCCGCCCATCCTGATCGGCGGCTCGGGGCCCAAGCTGCTCAATATCGCCGCGCGGCACGCCGATCTGTGGAACCTGACCGAGTGCACGCTCGAGAAATACATCGACCGGAGCGCCGCCCTGACGGCCGAATGCGAGAAGATCGGGCGCGACCCGGCCTCGATCCGGCGCACCTGGTGGGGACGGGTCATCGTCGCCCGGACCGAGGCCGAGGCCTTGGCCCGGGGCGAAGGCAAGTGGACGCGCGAGAACTGCATCCTCGGCACGCCTGCCCAGGTGATCGAACAGTTCCAGGCCTATGTGGCCGCCGGCTCGACCTACTTCATGACGATCATCCCCGGCCTGCCAGACCCGGACATCACCGGGATGATGCTGGAGGAAGTCCTGCCCGCCGTGCGCAGTCACGCATGATGCCCATGAGCGAGTCCTCGTCGCCCTCGGCCAGGCGATAGTCGCAGGCGAAACGGCGCAGGATGAGCTCACGCAAAACGGGCATCTGCAACACAAGTCCGCCTGAGAAGACCAGCCGCGCCCAGCGCCGCTCGGGCGAGATGCGCTGGGCGAGCATCCAGTAGTTGGCGGCCATGTGGTCGAAGGCGGCCCGGAACAGCGCGCCCGTGCTCAGGTTGTCCTCGCGGATATGGGTGATGGCACCCTCGTTGCCCAGCACCCCGGCGAAGAAGGACAGGTCGACCTGCAGGTCGGTGTCGGCGGTCTGGCCCGTCAGGGCCTCGATGTTCTCCCACACCCGCTGGAGGGTCACGCCCTCGGCGGCCGCCAGCTCGGTCAGCAGGCGGACCAGTGCGTTGAGCGAGCGCCCGGCCGGGACGTGGATGCAGGTCAGCAGATACTGCCCGTCGTAGTACGGGCGGGTCTGAAAGTCGCCGTAGACCGGCCCGTCGCTGAGCATGGCGACCTGCGAGCCCGTGCTGACGTTGACCGAAAGCTCGCCCGGGTTCAGACCCGCCCCGTACAACGAACACTGCTGGTCGGCCATCGGCGGGTAGAAGGGGATCGCCCGGCCGGCCTGGCGATACGCGCCGATCACCTCGTCCCGGCCCGCCACCCGCGGCAGGCCAAGATCATGCAGCCCGAGGCGGCCGAGCATGTCGCGATGCCAGTCGCCGGTGTCGAAATTGAAAAACGCGGACGCGGCGGCATGCCCGAAGTCGGTGGCGACCGGCCCACCGCATAGTTGGGCAGCGACGAAATCGGGGAGGGCGCAAAACTGCGCGCCCGGCGGCAACTGGCCGTTTTGGGCCATCCAGAACAACACGCTGGCCGGCCGCATCACCCACAGGTCGTTGCCGACCTGGCGCAGGTCGTCCGGGGCCAGGCGGGCCTTGAGCGCCTGAAACCAGGTCTGGCCAGGCTGCGGGCCGGGCGTCATCGCGCGCTGGTCCTGCCAGGTGATGACGTTGCTGAGCGCCTTGCCGGCCGCATCGGTCAGGACGACCCCGTGCATCTGGCTGCACAACGTAATGCTCTGGCAATCGGGCGCCTGGGCCAGCAAGGCATCGAGGACGTCCCGAGTCGCGTCCACGACCGCCCGCGGGTCGACCTCGTAGTGCAGGCGCGGCAACTCGGGCACGCGGTCGGGGAAGGGCTGGCGGGTGATGTGCTCGAGGGCGCGGGCCTCCAGGTTCAACACCGCGCCCTTGATGCTGGTTGTGCCGAGGTCGATTCCGATGGATCGCATTGTTACTCCTGATGAATCGCGGCCCAAACACCCTACTGCGACCGTCATCCCCGCGAACTCCCCGCTTTCGCGGGGATGACGGGGGATCCAGTGTCGGAAACCATGCCGCCTGGTTGTGGCACGTATCGGTTATGACGCTGTCGGGACGATCAGCCTTTGATCGCGGTCGCCGCGGCCTTGAACGCGGCAGCCAGCAGCCCATCGTCACCCGCGCAGGTGACGAACTGATAGCCCATCCCGATTGCCCGGCGGGCGTACGCTGGGGCCAGGGTATACAACCCGGCCGGGATGCCCCTGGCCTTTGCCTTGCGGGCGATCTCCTCGATGTGGCCGAGCATGGGCGCGGTCGTGTGATCTGCCGAGGCGAACCCATACATGCTGATGCTCAAATCGCTCGGGCCTACAAAGATCGCGTCAAGCCCGGGTGTGTCCAGAATCTCATCCAGCTTCTCGAAGGCCTCGCGGGTCTCGACCATGGCCATGGCGATGACAAAGTCGTTGGCTCCGCTCATGTAGTCACTACCATACACCCGCACGGCGCGGTAGGCGCCATTGCTGCGAAAGCCCAACGGGGGATACTTGCATGCGCCGACAAAGCGCTCGCACTCGGCCCGGTTGTTGACCATCGGGCAGATGATGCCCTGGGCCCCGCCGTCCAGCACCCGCTGGACCATGGTCGGCTCGTTCCACGGCACGCGCACAAACGGCGTGACCCCGGACCCCTGCATGGCGATCATCATGTCCACCGCGCTTTGATAGTCGACCGGGCCATGCTGCATATCAATGGTGATAACATCGAAGCCGGCCCCCGCGCAGATCTCGGCGGTATATGCCGTCGGGATGTGCAGCCACGCGCTGGCCACGGCTTTCCCCTCGCGCCAAGCCGCGCGAACGTTATTCGTGTTCATGTCTGTGCTCCCGTCGCCGTTTTCGGCAGAACCGGCCGGCCGCGATGCGGCCGGCCAATTCCGGGAGTATAGACTTGACAGAATCGCCTGTC
>JBDSIP010000025.1:0-3672 GCA_039917915.1 Thermoflexales bacterium | reverse complement strand
CGGGACTAGCGATGCCCAACGTCGCAATTGCCCCCGCCTTATCCCAACCCTACGTAGTCGCGCAGCGACTTTGTTCCCGTAGCCCGCCACTTCAGTGGCGGGCGTGGCCGCCTCGAGTGACGGCCATATCAAACGAGGTCACCACCTGTCTGAATTCACGCCGGAGTTGCAGTTGCGGTCGGTGTGCGCGTCGGGGTTTGTGTAGGTGTCGGCGTTTGAGTCGGCGTTGCCGTGCTCAACGGCGTCACCGTCTGAGTTGGGGTCGCCGTCCGCGTCGGCGTCACCGTTTGGGTAGGCGTCGATGTGCGTGTGGGCGTTTCCGTGCCCGTTGGCGCCGGGGTGGCAGTATTTGTCGGCGTACTGGTCGGGCCGGGCGTATTTGTCGGCCCGGGCGTGCCCGTTTCGGTCGCCGTCGGTGTCGGCGTGCGCGTTGGCGTCGCTGCAGGAACAGCGCGTTCCCACGTCAATTGGATTTTGGCGTTGACGCCAAAATCGGCATACTGCACCTGCACAAAGTGATTCCCCGCGCTCAGAAACATCGATCCCGCAAGTGTGCGCGATCCGCTTGCCCAGTTCAGAATCACCGGGTTGCCGTCAACATACAGGCGCACCGCGTCATCGACCGTGACCGTGAAATTGTAGGTCCCGGCAAGCGGGAAATTTACCGTGCGCTGCCAGTCAATTGAGAAGTTGTCGTTCACCACTTCGGGGGACGGCGACAGCAATCCCCAATCAAAATTGATCTCCGGATCATCACGGCGAAGCGCGGGGTCTCCCGTCAAGTTGGGCGTGTTGTAGTAGGTGCCCTTCCAGCCCGAGTAATTGACCTTCCAGGCGATGCCCATCGAAGCCATACCCGTGAAGTCAACATACTCGACAACAATCGTGTGCCGCCCCCGAGTGAGGCCCTTGTTGGCCGAAACCGTTCGCGCGGCGCCCGCCCGCCACTCGTCAATGACGATCAAACCATCCACCAGCAAGCGCGCGCCGTCATCCACCGTTAACGTAAAGAGATAGTTATCTGTGTTTGGGATGTCCTCAAAGCGCGTCCAGCGGGCCGACCAGTTATCCCTCGGCACTTTCGCGTCGGGCGAGCCCGAACCCCAGTTGTAGCTCAGCGTCTTTTCGACCCGCTCCAGCACAGCCGGACCGACGAGATCGGGGTTGTCAAAATACTGGGCGTACCACTGACCCGGCGCATTGGGATCAAGGGTCGCCGTTGGAATCGATGGAATCGGCGTCGGCGTTAGCGTCGCCCCAACCGGTGGGGTCAGGGTCGCAGTCGGCGGCAGCGCCGGCGTCGGCGTGTCCACAAGCGGCGCGGGCGGCGCTGTCAGCGTGGGCGAGAGCACCCCATACACAATTTCGGCCGGGGGCGACTGGCCGCTGAACTGCCCACGCGCAAACAGATAGATGCGACCCGACGGCGTCGGCGGTGTCCGGATTCCGGACACCTCAAAACGGCCGCTCGGGCCAACCACGACCTCACCCAGTTTGACCACTTGATCGGCCGATGAGTCCCTCGCCAGCGAATAGAAGATTTCGACCCGCTCGTTGGGCGTGAATCCAGTTCCTTGCGCCGAAAAGGGTTGATTTGGCAGAACAATGCCGATTGGTTCGAGCCGGGATGGGCCGGGCGCAGGCGCGCTGCCTGGCGCTACCATCAGGCGGCTGCTGACAAATGAAGACAGCGCCGCGCACAGACAGGTGACAATGACCGCTGTAACAAGACCCGAAAAAATGTACGAGCTGGGCGCGGCCTCCCGGCGAACGGCGCGGACTGCCGACACGGGGCTCGGCGCCGTCGAACCGTCGGACGGAAAGGAAGTGTCGATCTCGATCATGCTGTTACATCCGCGGCGTCAGCCACGCTTCCATATCGCCCAAGGGTGAATCCTTCTCCGGATCGTTGAAGATCTCGTGATAGAAGGCGGGGTATTCGTGGGCCACCCCGATGCCTGAGGGCAGCCCGGCCACGAATGCGCGCGCACCTGCCGGATCGACCAGTTTGTCGGCGCCGGCGAACAACACCAGCGTCGGCGTCTTCCAGACCGGAGCCGCATCCCGCAGCACCTTCCCTGAATTCACGATCCAGGCAAAAAGCCTCGGCGTGATCGTTGGATGCACCAGCGGGTCCTTGCGGTAGGCGTCGACGACCGCCAAATCACGGGCGACATACTCCACCAGAAGCTGATTGGCCATCGCCATATTCGGGGCCAGATACGCCATCATCTTGCCGATGACCACGAGGCCGCCCGCCGCCCGTGTCTTCAGCGCCGGCGAGGACAGGATCAGACCGCGCACCGCCACCTTGTCGCGCAGCGCCACCATCCCCGCGACCGGGCCGCCCATGCTATGCCCCGCGATGAACGGGACGAGTGCCGTGGCGCGGGCCAGTTCCGCCAACGCCTGTTCAGCATCAACAACCAGATCATCGCTCGACGCAAGCGCGCCCCGGGCGCCGGAGGATTGCCCATGGCCGCGGTGGTCATGTACCCAAACCGTAATGCCAATGTCCGCGAGCCGCTCCGCCACATGGGCATATCGCCCGGAGTGCTCGCCGAGTCCGTGGCAGATCAACAGCGCTGCCCTGCTCGCGCCAGCGGGAGTCCATTCGCGCAGAAAAAGGGCTGCGCCATCGCGCGCCATTAAAGTCCGGGTCGTCGTTTGGGTCATCGAAGGGCTGCCTCACGTTGAATTATAGGGTCACGCGCCCCGGACTACAATCCCCATGATGAGCAGCCCCTACGCCGTCCTGGCCCGCTTTTATGACCTACAGCACAACGCCTATGTCAGCGACGCGCCCCTTTACCTCGGCCTGGCCCGGCGATTCGGGGCCGCCGGCGGCGCGCGAATCCTCGAACTCGGATGCGGAACCGGTCGCGTGATGGCCCCGCTGGTCGCGGCCGGCCACACCGTGGTTGGGGTGGATGAGTCGCAAGAAATGCTCGATATCGGCGCACGTCGCCTGGCTGACGCGCCCGCATTACTTTGGCGCCTTATCGCCGCCGACGCGCGCGCGCTTCATCTCGACGAAACATTTGACCTGGTGATCATCGCCCTGAATACCTTTCTGCACAACGAGACACGCGAGGACCAGATCGCCACCCTGCGGATTTGCCGTTCGCATCTGAGACCGGGCGGCGCGCTCGTTGCCGACCTGCCGCCCAACGACGAGCTCGCCCACCAACCCGATGACGGCCAATATCAATTTGAGGCCAAGTTCAACGATCCGGAAACGGGCAGCCTGATCATCAAACATGTCGCCAGCGAGGTCAACTGGGCCACCCAGTCGCAGCGCCTGCGCTTTCGGATGGAAGAACGGACGCCCGAAGGCCAACGCCTCACCCATGAGACCGGCTTCGTCCTCCGCCACGTCTTTCGGAATGAGATGGAGTTGCTGCTCATCGCCGCGGGCTTCACCCATTGGGACTGGCACGGCAGCTACGACCTCGGCCCGTACGAGGATGACAGCCCGCGTATGATCGTCGTCGCGCGTTAGATCACCCGCTCGTTGCCCCGGTCGATTAGCGCCTGCGCCAAAGCCGCAATCCGGGCAAGCTGGGTGACAGCCCATTTTGACGCAGAGCAGGCTGCGGCGCTCATAGGCTCACTCCGGAAGCGATATGCCCCGCCCCGGCGAACGCCGGGGCGGGGCATATCGCTTCCGGA
>JBDSIP010000024.1:0-23440 GCA_039917915.1 Thermoflexales bacterium | reverse complement strand
GTCAGCACGGCGTTTGCCCTCGAGCTCGATCCGGATGTGTTTGGCCAGGCGACGATTGAGTCAATCTCAGGCAGACTGGGCCAATTGCAGGTGACCCTGCACACCATCGAAGGCAAGTGCCTGGTCATGGGATATCAGCTTGGTTAGCCCCAGGCCGGGCCAGGCATTCGCGTGTCCCAGGGCATGCTCGTCGCGGTGTCGGATCAGATCGGCATCGCCCTGGGGCGGGCGCGCCTATACGCCAAAGTTACGCGGGCGCGCGACTTGAACGCGCAAATTAAGCAACCCTTCACGGAGAAATCGGCGTGCAAAGCAAGCCGGGCGAGGGCAGCGCGTTCTGGTTCACATTGCCGTGCGCGGGCACGGGGAATCGTATAATCCCGGAATCACCTTGAGAAAGACCGCAATGCAGTTTTGGGGCAACCACCGCCTGACCCGCTGGTTTGTTCCCGGCCTCGGAGTGAAGCGCTGGTTGATCCTCATGCTGACTGGGCTCGCCATGCTTGGCCTGGGGATTGGGTACATTCAGGTGCAGGTATACCGCCAGGCCGATGTCCCCGAAATCTTCTACTACCTGACCCTGCAATTCGTTCCGCGCCTGGCACGCGCGCTCTTGTTTGGCGCGCTGGGCATCTCCGCATTTCTGATTGGCCTGATCCGGTTCAATGCCACCCTGCTCAACGTTGCGCGCGGGAATGACAGGCAGCCTATCATTGACAAGCTTTGGCAGCAGCGGATTGGCGCGCTCGGTCCCCGCGTGGTGGCGATCGGCGGCGGTCACGGGTTGTCGGCGCTGCTGCGCGGTCTGAAGATTCACACGTCGAATATCACGGCAATTGTCACGGTGGCCGACGATGGTGGAAGCTCAGGCCGGCTGCGCCGGGAGTATGGCGTCCTTCCGCCCGGCGACTTTCGGATGTGCATCGCTGCGCTGGCCGATGACGAGTCGCTGGTGACCCAACTCTTTCAGTATCGCTTCGGGAGTGGCGCCGACGCCGGCGCAAGCGCGCTGACGGGCCACTCATTTGGGAATCTCTTTATCGCGGCAATGGCCGAGCTCACCGGCAGCTTCGAGAAAGCCGTCATCGAATCGTCGCGCGTTGTGGCGAGCCAGGGCCGCATTCTTCCCAGCACGCTCGAAGATGTAACACTGTGCGCCGAATTCACCGACTCCGAGGCGGGGCCCGCAGCCGAAAACCCGGCCTTGTCAGCACGTGGCGAGTCTTCAATTGGCAAGACCGGGCGGGCAATTGAGCGGGTTTGGCTCGAGCCCAATGATCCGCCAGCATTTCCCGACGCGGTTAGAGCCATTCTGGACGCTGAGATTGTAGTGCTGGGGCCGGGCAGCCTGTACACCAGCGTACTGCCCAATACGCTTGTCAGAGGCATCGCCGACGCGCTTGGTCAAACGAAGGCGCCGGTAATCTATGTGTGTAACGTGGCTACCGAAGCGGGCGAAACCGACGGCTACACACTGGATCAACATGTTGACGCCTTGGAGCGCCACATTGGCCGCGGCATTATCGACATCGTGATCGCAAACGATCGCATCACCTCCGCAGCCGGACCCGGAATTGTCCGGCCGTCGAAAGGGCTGGCGCATGCATCGGCGCGCGTGATCGGCGCAGACGTGGTGGACGAGGCCGCGCCCAACCAACATGATCCGAAGAAGCTTGGCAGCGCGATCATGGGGATAATACGAGGCGGCAAGAGCGCTCCGACAGCCACGACGCATGTCCCGGGCTCTGCCTGACCGTTCACATTACACAAGGAGTATTCACGTGGCAAAGATCAAGATCGGCATCAACGGATTTGGACGCATCGGCCGTCAGGTGCTCAAGGTAATCGTCGAGAAGCACGGCGACGCGTTTGACGTTGTCGCCGTAAACGACCTCGTGCCCGCTGCCACCAATGCCCACCTGTTCAAGTATGACTCGAACTACGGGCGTTTCAGCGGCACAGTTTCGGTCGACGGCAATGACCTCGTCATCAATGGCGACAAGCTGACCGTGTTTTCGCAGCGCGATCCGGCCGCAATTCCGTGGGCGAGTGTGGGCGCCGAAATCGTCATTGAGTCGACGGGCCGATTCACAAAGGCTGAACTTGCCGCCGCCCATCTGAAGGCGGGCGCAAGGAAGGTCATCATCAGCGCCCCTGCCAGGGGCGAAGACATCACGATCGTGATGGGCGTCAACGAGAACAAATACGATCCCGCGAAGCACAACATCATCTCAAACGCGTCGTGCACAACCAACGGGCTCGCGCCTGTGGCGAAGATCCTGAATGACAAGTTCGGGATCGAGAAAGGCATCCTCACCACCGTGCATTCCTATACGAATTCGCAGCAGCTTCTCGATCTGGCCGTCCCCGATCTGCGCGATGCGCGCGCGGCCGCGATGAACATCGTGCCGTCCGAGACCGGCGCGGCGCGGGCCGTAGGCCTGGTCATCCCTGAACTGGTCGGCAAGTTCGCCGGCATGGCGTTCCGGGTGCCGACGCCGACCGTTTCCGTTGTCGACTTCACCGCGGTCCTCACAAAGCCCGCAACAAAGGAAGAGATCAACGCTGCCATGAAAGAGCAAGCCGAAGGCGCGCTCAAGGGCATCCTCGGCTACACCGAAGAACCGCTGGTCTCCATGGATCTGAAGGGCGATTCGCGCTCATCGATCTTCAGCGCAATTGACACGATTTCCCTGGGTAACTTCGTCAAAGTAATCTCCTGGTATGACAACGAGTGGGGCTATTCGTGTCGTGTCGGCGATCTCGCCCGCTTCATCGCCGGAAAGTTCTAGCGCCCTTCCGAACGCCTAATGATTGGAACCGGGTCCCATTGCGCGCCAGGCAGGATCCGGTTTTGTTAAAGAAGCATCAAATACAGGCAGAATAGAGCATGGGACGGTTGAATCAGTTGATGGGTCGGCGGCGGACTGCCGTGAGCATTCTGCTCGGCATTCTGCTGCTGACGGTTCCGTGCTACCTGGTTGGTTTCGTTCTGCTGGCCCTGGTTGGGCCGCCGGGCGGAAACCCGGGAAACACCGGCGCAGTGACTCCGCCACCGTCCCCCAGTTCAAGTCCGATATCGCGCGCTACTGAGACCCTTGGCCCGATCATTCCGACGATCTCGCTGCCGCCCACAGCGACGGGTACGCTGGTGAGAACGCCGACCACCACGTCAACCGGCACGCCCACGCCGACGGCATCCGTGACCGCAACGGCGAGCCCGACCCGCACCCCCGGGTCGACGCCGTCCGCGACCGCCTCGGCGACGGCCACGCCCCGGGCTACGCCTACATCAACGCCGACCGCGAGCGCAACAGTCCCGGCCCCCACCAGCACGTCGATCCCGACCGCAACGCCACTACCGCTCACACCCACGCTACAACCAGCTACACCCACACTCACGCTGCCACCTGTCCCAACGATTCCACCGACAAAGCCCCCACCGGGGTAGACTTGGCCGCATGAACATCGCAGTCTTAGGTGGCACCGGCAAAGAAGGCTCGGGACTCGCCATGCGCTGGGCGCATGCCGGGCATTCCGTCGTCATTGGCTCAAGAGACCCGGATAAGGCGCAGCGCTCCGCCGATGAACTCAACCTTGCGCTGGGGGGCGCCACGGTTCGGGGCGCGGCCAACGCGGATGCCGCTGCCGGGGCCGATGTGGTGGTCCTGACCGTGCCTTACGCGGCGCACAAGGACACCCTCGTAAGCGTCAAGGACGTCCTGGCCGGCAAGGTCGTCATCGACGTCACGGTTCCTATCAACTCGGCCGACTTTCTGCGGGTCATGGTCCCTGCCGGCGGTTCGGCTTCGAAGGAAGCACAAGCGCTCCTTGACAACGGGGCTCGCGTCGTAACTGCATTTCAGAATATTTCGGCCACCCATCTCAAAAAACTCGATGCCGTCGTCGACTGTGACGTGCTGGTGTGCGGCGATGACGATGCGGCCAAACAGATCGTCATGCGGCTGGTTGCCGACACCGGGATGAAGGCTTGGGATGCGGGCCCGCTTGATAACGCAGTCGTCGCCGAGGGTCTGACAACCGTGCTGCTGGGGATCAACCGGCGGCACAAAGTCAAGGGCGCGGGGATTCGCATCACGGGCGCCTGATTGGCCCAGCCACCGCAATTATGGTTTCAGTTCTCCCCCTCGCCGGGCTGCCCATCATCCAGGCTGGGGATGACCTGCCTGCGCTGCTGGCCGAATCGCTCGCGCCACTGGCCCCTCAGCCGGGGGACATTCTCGTCGTCACATCGAAAGTCGTATCAAAGTCCGAGGGCCGCTTTGTTAATTTGCGGGATGTCCAGGCATCGCCGGAAGCGCATCGTGTTTCAGCGATGTGCAGCAAGGATCCGCGCCTGGTCGAGGTTATTCTGGGCGAGTCGGCATCCATCTCGCGGATCGGGCCGCGGGTGCTGATCACCCGGCACCGCCTGGGCTTCACATCTGCCAATGCCGGGGTCGATCATTCGAACGCCTCGACCGACCCCGACATCGTATTGCTCCTGCCCGTGGATCCGGATCGCGCCGCGGTTGATCTGCAGACCCGCCTCGAGGCGCTGCTTGGGCTGCGCCTGCCCATTATCATCGCGGATAGCCATGGCCGGCCGCATCGGCTGGGCACAATCGGCGTTGCGGTTGGAGTCAGTGGCATGCCGGCGGTCGAGGACTGGCGCGGCAGGCCAGATCTTTTCGGATTCCACCTCCAGCACACCGAGATTGGCCTGGCTGATATGGTTGCCTCGGCCGCCACGCTGGTCATGGGCCAGGCTGCGGAGCAAACCCCGGCGGCGCTGGTTCGGGGCGTGACGTTCGTCGCGCGCGATGGACGGGCAGCCGAGACTTATCGCCCGCCTGAAGCCGATCTCTACGCATGACTGCGTTCGGCCATCTGCTTCTCACCCGCCGGATGACCCGGCGCTTCAAGCCCGATGCCCTGCCGCCGGGGGCACTCGAGCAAATCCTGGACGCCGCCACCCGGGCCCCGTCGCCTCACAACCGCCAACCGTGGCGCTTTGCGGTCGTTTCCGGGCCTGCGCGGGTCCGGCTCGCTGAGGCCATGGGCAACCGCCTGATTGCCGACCTCACCGCGGACGGCGTCGCGGCTGAAACCGCCCTGGCCGACGCGGCCCGCTCGCGGGAGCGCATCACAACGGCACCAGCCGCCGTGCTGGTGTGCATGACGATTGTAGATCTCGACCGTTATCCAGATGGGCGGCGCGCAGCCGCTGAACGCTGGATGGCCGGACAGGCCGCGGCGGCGGCTGCGGACAACATGATCCTGCAAGCGGCCGAATTGGGCATTGGGGCATGCTGGATGTGCGCGCCCCTGTTTTGTCCCGATGCGGTTCGGGAAGCGCTCGATCTTCCGGCCGACTGGGAACCGCAAGCCCTTATTCCGCTTGGGTATCCGGATGGGCCCAGCCGCGCACGGCCGCGCAGACCTGCAGCCGAACTCAGCGTGGTCCGAGATACGTAGAAGCTATCTCAAAAACATCAGGCTTCGGACTTTGCGCGCTGCTTGGCGAGCTCTTCCTCGAGCAGAACCCGGCGCAGCATCTTTCCAATCATTGTCTTGGGCAGGCTGTCGCGAAACTCGATCATGGCCGGACGCTTGTAATTTGTGAGGTGTTCCTTGCAATAGGCGTGAAGCTCCTCGGCAGACAATGTCTCGCCTTCCTTCACCACGACATAGAGCTTTACGGTCTCGCCGCGATATTTGTCCGGAATGCCCACAACGACCGCTTCTTTGACCCTGGGATGGGCATAGACGACTTCTTCAACCTCGCGCGGATAGATCTTGAAGCCGCTCGCGATGATCATGTCCTTTTTCCGGTCGACGATCTTGAAATAGCCGTCAGCATCCATCACCCCGATATCGCCGGTGAAAAGCCAACCGTTTCGAATGACGCTGGCGGTGTCGGCGGGGCGCTGCCAATAACCCTGCATGACCTGGGGGCCCTGGATAATGATTTCGCCAGGATCGCCGAGCGCGACTTCGCGCTCGCCGCTCTCGATATCCACCAGCCGCATGACTGTATCCGGGAACGGCAGCCCGATGCCCTCCCGGCGTTCGCCGTTCAGCGGATTTGAGGACGCCACCGGCGAGGCTTCGCTAAGGCCATAGCCTTCGACCAGTTTGCCGCCCGAGAGCGCCTCAAATGTTTTTGCAACCTCCAGCGGCAGCGGCGCGGCACCCGAAATACAGGCCTGAACGCTGCGCAGGTCATAGTCCTTGATGCTCTTGTGATTGTTGATGGCGATATACATGGTCGGCACGCCGGGGAACAACGTGGGCCGTTCCTTGTCGATTGTGGTGAGCACATCGATCAGGTCGAATCGCGGCAAAAGAACCATCGTGGCGGCACTGGCGACGCTCATGTTCATTCCCACGGTCAGGCCATACACATGGAAAAAAGGAATCACCCCGAGCATGATCTCGTGGGCATCCCTCGCCCTGCTCCAGCTCTTGACCATCAGCGCATTGGCGACCAGGTTGCCATGCGACAGCATTGCGCCTTTCGGCACGCCGGTGGTGCCTCCGGTGTATTGCAACACCGCCAGATCCGACGGGGTGAGCCTGACCGGCGCCGGCCGAGCGGGCGCAGCCGACATGAAATCGGTCCAGCGTCGCACACCTGGGTCAGCCGGCAGGACGGCCCGATGGCCGTCCTTCTTCTCCTTGGCGAGGGTGAAGAGGATCTTCGTGATTGGCGGGAAGTAGTCCTTGATGCTCGTGACGATGATGTTCGTGGCCTTCATCGTCTTGCGAGCGGCATCCACCGTCGACCAGAACTTGCTCAGGCAGACCAGCGTGTTGGCGCCGCTGTCATTTACCTGGCGGGAAAGCTCATCGGCCGTGTAGAGCGGATTGGTAGGGACCACAACAGCGCCCGCCTTCAGCGCGCCATAGAACGCGATGATGAACTGGGGCGAGTTGGGCAGAAACACGGCGACCCGATCGCCCTTTTTGACGCCCGACGATTGAAGTCCGGCCGCAAACCGATCCGCCAGCGCATTGAGTTTGGCATAGGTCAATTTGCCCTTGAAGAACAGGGTTGCGACCCGATCCGGATGGGCCTGCGCGGCGGCCTCCAGGAAATTTTGCAGCGGCTGATCGGGATAGGCCAGGGTGGATGGCACACCCTCCTCATAGTGGCTGATCCAGGGTCGTGCCGTGTTTACTGTCATGTGGCCTCCAGTTTTCACAAGTCTAGAGCCGGACTTGATTCTCGTCAATCCGGTGGCAGGCCCAGGGCACACCCGTCAGGGCCACCAATCCTTGCGCGAGCGCGGATCCATGTAGGCGCCGGTATCCCGAATCGCGACGGTCACCCACCCCGCGCGGGCTGTGCCAAGGGTCTGGCCGACCTTGAGCCCTGGAAGGTGCCCGGTCGCGCGCCTGCCCGCGCCGTTTAACTGCGCCCGGTACGCGGCGACGAGCGCCGGATTTACGCACAGATTGAGCATGTGCACAACATAGCCCATGACCGAATCATTTCGAGCATACGCAAATGTGACCTCTGTCTCCGAGGCGTACAGCACCAATGCGACGTTGTTTCCGGTCCAGATCACCACGGACCGCTCGGGGATCTGGAGCGTCTCACCGGGCGTCGTGGTGAGGTCGATGACGTGGGCAGCCCAGCTGTTATTTACCCCTCCCCGAGTCCCGTACGGGGGCGTCGGATTGGGTACGCCATCCGCCCAGTTCCAGCCGTAGACTTGATAGGCTGCCCGTATCGCGGGCGTCCGATTTGGCGCGAACATCCCGTTGAATTTGGGCGCATCTAGATCCGTTTCGCCGATGTAATCGACCAGACTAAGACTTGCCAAACTGGGCGCATACCCGAGGATGGACAATCTGAAGTCAGCGTTCTCATCGGTCAACGCATTGTTCTTGTAGTAGGCGCCTTCAATCGGCACAAGGTCAAAGACCGTCGACGAAGTGGTTGGACAGACCGCCGTCACGGCCAGCCAGGGCAGAAACGCGCGAGGCGTGAGCGTCGACGGTAAGCGCGTCGTGGCAGGCGCGCGCACGGCGGCCTGCACCGGCCGCAGTGCAGCGATCGGCAGACCGGCCAACGCAAACGCCAGGGCCGTGCTCAATGCGGCTTTAACGGGCATGAGACGTCTCATTTGCTACTCCTGCCCCTCCCCCAACAGTTGACCGCTTGATCAAGCCTTCTTGCCAAGTTCCGAGCTGCGCAGATAGGCCGCCCACACCGCGCGCGAGATGACGGTCCGCAAGCCGCCCTTCTCAAGTTGGTAGAGCGCCGCGGCCGTTGTGCCGCCCGAGGACGTCACCTGATTGCGCAATTGGGCCGGGTGCTGCCGGCTGCGCCCGGCGAACTCGACGCTGCCTTTGATCGTTTGAGTCACCAGCTTCTCGGCCATGTGCCGGGGCAGACCCATGTGCACGCCCGCGTCAATCAGGGCCTCCATAAACAGAAAGACATAGGCTGGGCCGGAGCCGTTCAACGCGGTCGCCATGTCGAGATAGTCCTCGTGATCGGCGTAGATTTCCTCGCCCATCACCGCCAGGACCTGGCGGGCGTGGTCCTTCTGCCCCTCCGTCACGTTTGGTGTGCAGGTCCAGACCGAGATCCCCATGCCAATCTGGGCGGGCGTATTTGGCATGACGCGCACGATAGGCTGGCCGGGGTGCAGCGCGGCGATCATGGCGTGCAGTGGAACGCCCGCCATGATCGAAATGAACAGGGTGTTCTCGCCCGTCACCGCCTTCAGTTCATGCAGGACTTCGCGCGCATTCTGCGGTTTGATCGACAGGATAACGAGCTCAGCCCCCTCGACGGCTTCGACATTGTGGGTTGAGGCGTGGGTGCCCAACTCGTGGCGAAAGAACTCGCAGCGCGCCGGCAGCGGGTCGGACACCGACACCCGGTCGGGCGTCGTCACCCGTGCGGCAAGCAAGGCGCGACAGATGGCCTCGCCCATGATGCCGCCCCCGATCAGGGCCGTGCGCGGGAAGCCGGTCACGAAATCACCGTTTGAATCTGCTCGCGCATGTACAGCGGCAGATAATAGATACCACCGCCGTTCTTGCCGCTCGAGCCCGAGCCCTTCCACCCGCCGAAGGGCTGGAATCCCGGCCATGCGCCGGTAGTCGCCCCCATCGGCCGGTTGACGTAATTCACGCCAGCCTGAATCCGGTCGAAATACCAGCGGCCCTCATCCTCTGTGCCGTAGAAGCCCGAAGTGAGCCCGTAATTCACGTCATTGGCATGCCGCATTCCTTCGTCAAGGTCGCGCACCCGGCCGATCATGGTGATGGGAAGGAACATCTCGGTTTTCCATAACCTGTGGGTGTAAGGCACGTCCACCACCACTGTCGGCGCGCAGAAGTAGCCCTTGGCCAGGACGCCGTCGGTCAGGATTCTGCCGCCGGTTGCGAAATGTCCGCTCTGCGAAAGATCCTTATTAAAATCCTGATATTCCCGATATGCGTTGGCGTTGATCACCGGCCCCAGATACGTTTTGCGCTCGGTCGGGTCGCCGATGATCAGCTCCTGGGTAAGCTCCGACACACGCGCCACGAGCGCGTCGTAGACCGGCGCTTCGACAAAGACACGCGAACAGGCCGAGCACTTCTGCCCCTGCAGGCCAAACGATGATCGCACGATGCCAGTGGCTGCCTTCTCCATGTCCGCGTTGCGCGACACAAGCGCCGCATTCTTGCCGCCCATTTCCAACACGGCCGGGCGCGGGTAGGCGCCCTGCCCAAAGGCGCGATATATCTTCATGGCCACGTCGTAAGAGCCCGTGAACGTAATCCCGTCGACTTCCGGGCTGTCAATCATGGCCTGGCCAATCGTGGAGCCGCCACCGGTGACAAAGTTGACGACGCCGTCCGGCAGGCCGCCATCGCGGAAACAGTCAATCAGCAGCCTGACCGACCACGGTGTATCCGTCGCCGGTTTGAGGACGACCGTGTTGCCTGTGATCAACGCGGCCGCGACCGGTCCACCGGACAGCGCAGTCGGAAAGTTGAAAGGACTGATGACCACCCACACACCGTACGGCTTGAGGACCGAGTGATTGCGCGCGGTGAAGCCGACCAGCGGGTCGCGACCCATCTCGACGATGTAGCCGTTGTTACGTTCCATCTCGGCGCTGTAGTAGCGCAGAAATTCGGCCGCCTCGGCAACATCACCCATGGCCTCAGCGCGATTCTTCCCGACTTCGAGCGACATTGCGGCGCCAATCGTATAGGCCCGCTCATCAATGACGTCGGCGATATGCCGGGCGATCTCGATTCTCCGTTGCCAGGGCGTCGAACTCCATGCCGGCAATGCGGCCCGCGCCGCAGCGAGCGCGTCATCCGAATCCTGGGCCGTGCCGCGCTGAAAGACGCCGCACACCCAGTCCGCATTGATGGGCGAGCGCTTTTCGAACTTCTGGGCAGCCAACCGCTCACCACCGCCGATCAGCATGCCGTGTTCCGCACCCATCGATGCCTTGACCGAAGCAAGCGCAGACTCGAAGCGCCGGTGAAATTCCTCGGGCGGATTGAACATCGTGGCGTAGGTGAGTTTGAATGGAGATCCTTGTGACATACAGTTTTCCTTGTGACCGGCGTGCCTCAGCCCTGGCTGCCTAAGGGCAGTCAACACAACCCATTATCGGAGGCGGTATCCCCTGGCTCAACGTACGACGGGCCGGGGGATATCGCCTCCGGAATTGGTTTTGAACATTGTTCTAAATAATTTGCTTTCCAAACGCCGACTGGATCAGCTCGACACCCAGAAGCGCAGTCTTGTTTCGATCATCGAGGACCGGATTGTCCTCGACCAGGTCAATGCTGACCATTCGGCCCGATACAGCGATGAACTCCATTGCGAGATGCGCCTCGCGATAGGAGATGCCGCCGGGCACCGGTGTGCCCACGCCCGGCGCCTCGCGCGGGTCAATCACATCCAGATCAAAACTGACGTGAAAACCATCCGCGGCCTGACTCACAATTTTGATCGCGTCCTCCATCACGGCCGCGAAGCCGCGCCGGTCGATGTCCTGCATCGTGAAGCAACGCACGCCCGAGGCTCGTAGTGCCTGGCGCTCGCCCGGGTCAAGATCCCGCACGCCGACCAAAGCCACGTGAGCGGGATTAATCGCGGGGACCCGCCAGCCGAAGCCAGTCAGATCAGAATGCCCGTGGCCGGTCAGACAGGCCAGGGACATGCCATGGATGTTGCCGCTCGGTGAGATCGCGGCGGTATTGAAGTCACCGTGCGCGTCGATCCAAATCAGGCCAATTTCACGTCCACGGGCTGAACCGGCCACGGAGCCTATCGACAGGCTGTGATCGCCGCCCAGAATCAGCGGAATCCGGCCTGCAGCGACCGCATCGGCAACGTGATCGGCTACGGCGGCGCAAAATTTGGAAATGGTCGCCAGGTACCTTAGCTTGGGGTCCGTCCCCAGCTCGGGAGGGTGCGGCACCGGGATGTTCCCCAGGTCAACGACCGGGTGGCCCAGAGCGCTCAAGCTCTCGCCGATATCGGCGTATCGCAGGGCGCTCGGCCCCAGATCAACGCCGCGTTTGCCCGCGCCAAGGCTGATGGGCGCGCCGACAATGGTGATGGACGAGGAGGGCATGCGCTCAATTATGGCAGATCGGAGGCCGGAAGACCCTATAATCAACTCGTCCGCCCAGAACATGAGTTATGCCAAGTCTTATTGACCGAATCCTCGGGCTGTTCTCCCTTGACCTGGGGATCGACCTGGGAACCGCCAACACCCTTGTAGCCGTGCGTGGCAAAGGAATTGTCATCAACGAGCCGTCATGGGTGGCGATTGATCGCCGCAGTCGCGAGGTCGTGGCCGTTGGCGCCGAGGCCAAGGAAATGGTGGGACGCACACCTGCCCGCATCGTCGCGATTCGCCCGCTGCGCGACGGCGTGATTTCCGACTTCGAGATCACCGAAGCGATGCTCAAGCATTTCATCGAGAAGGCCCACAGCCGCTCCTTTTTCAGCATCCCCCGCCCGCGCGTTGTGATTGGCATCCCGTCGGGTGTGACCGAAGTGGAAAAGCGGGCCGTCCACGACGCTGCCCTGTCCGCGGGCGCTCGCGAGGCACTGTTGATCGAAGAGCCGATGGCGGCCGCGATCGGGGCCGGTCTGCCTGTCACCGAGGCGCACGGCAGCATGATTGTCGACATCGGCGGCGGCACAACGGAGGTTGCGGTCTTTGCGCTGGGCGGGATTGTCGTCAGCCGATCCATCCGTGTGGCGGGCGACGAGATGGATGAGGATATCGTTAACTACGCCCGCCAGAAATACAACCTCCTGATCGGCGAACGGATGGCCGAGAAGATTAAGATCGCCATCGGGTCGGCGTTCCCCCTGCCAGAAGAAAAGACGATGACCCTGCGCGGACGTAACCTTGTCACCGGCCTTCCTGAAGCCGTGGAGGTCTCGTCGATCGAGATTCGCGAAGCATTGTCCGTCTCGGTGAACACCATCGTCGAGACCATTCGTTCGACGCTGGATGAGACCCCCCCTGAACTCGTCGCCGACCTAATGGAGACGGGCGTGGCGCTTGCCGGCGGTGGCGCGCTGCTGCAGGGTCTGGTTGAGCGGGTCGCGGACGAAACGAACATCCATACCTGGCTGGCCGAGGATACGCTCACCTGTGTCGCGCGCGGCGCCGAGATGGTGCTGGAGGATTACGAAGGACTGCGTGAGGTGTTGGTTGGCCTGGAACGCAACAGCACGTCCCGGGGCACTGCGCCGAGCACGGCCGTGGCGCGCCGTCCGTATTAGCGCACTGCGAGATTCGGCGCAACTGTGAACAGAAGCGGAAATCGGTCGCTCTTTCTTCCCATCCTCCTTTTCGTGGCTGGGATTCTCCTGATCCTTGGGCTGAGTAATCCCGGGCTTGCCCCGGACAACCCGATCACGATCCTCCTCGCGCCACTCCAACAGGTGCTGCGCGCGGCCGGCAATGCGGTTGCCGGCATATTTCAGGGCACCAGCGATACCCAGGTGTTGCGTGCCCGAAACACCGAATTGGAAGTGCGCCTGCGCGATCTCGAGATCGAGAACCTGCAACTGCGCGAGTTCAAAGCCACCGCATCGCAATACCGTTCACTCCTCGCGTTCGCCGTCGACAACCCCTCCTTTGGCATCATCGGGGCCGATGTGATTGGCCTTGGCATCAAGGCGTGCACCGATGCGCGCACAGCCAACCCGGGGGCGCCCAGCGTCGGGATATGCGCAAACGTCATAGGATCCGAGGTCAGCCCATATGCCAGATATCTCGTGATCAATGCGGGCCGCATCCATGGAATCCGCGAGGGGATGGCGGTTGTGGGCGGCAGCTTCGGCCTGGCGGGCCGCGTCGCATTGGTAAACGAGACAAGCTCCGAGGTGCTGCTGCTGATTGATCCGGCATCCTCGGTCAATGTCGTACTGGTGGGCAGCCGCGCCACGGGCACTGTCGTCGGGCAAAGCGACGGCAGCCTCCGGATCACCAATGTGCTCCAAAGCGACGTGATTGCGCCGGATGACATCGTCGTGACGAGCGGCCTGGGCGGCCTGCTGCCGCGCTTGCTTCCGGTCGGCCGGATTGACCGGATCACAAGCACCGACGCGCAACTTTTCAGGGAAGCAGTCGTCCGGCCGGCGGTGGACTTCAACCGCCTCGAATCCGTCCTTATCATCACATCGACCGTTGGGTCGAAATAGGCTGACGAACATCAACCTCCATGCGCCGGTTTCTTGTTCCAATCCTTGTGGTCCTACTGGCGGCCGCAATCGAATCAGCGCTCCTGCCGCCGCTTTTTCGGGGCGCATGGCGGCCTGGACTGACCCTTGTCGTTGCCTCAATCTGGGCTCATCTCACCGACATCGACGGTGCGATTGCTGTGTTCGCGGGCGGTATTGCGCTGGAGGCTATCTCCGGTTTGCCCTTTGGAGTCATCGTTTTCGCGTTGATGCTGGGCAATGGCATTGCCGCGCTCGTCGATCGTGCCCCCCTTCCATCGGCCTTCTTTCGGGCCACGAATTGGGTAGCCGTTACGACGCTCGTCTATCATCTGGCGATCATTGGAATCCAGACACTCAGAGGGGTGGAAATCGATCTGGCGACAGCGACCACAACGGTGTTGATTCCCTTGTTGCTGTTCAATCCGCTGCTATCCATTCCCGCGTTTTTTGGCGTCCGCGCGCTTATTCCCCGGTTGCGCCGGGTGACCCGCTTGCGATAATCGCCTTGAGCCCATGCGCATTGAAAGCCTGAAGATCCTTCGGCGAAGTTCGCAGACGCCGCCCCCGGACAACCGGGGGGGGTTGCTGCGGCTCATTGCGCTGGGCGCCGCTTTCGCGCTTGCAATCGCGTCCCTCGGCGTGCGGCTCTTCGATCTTCAGACCCGATTCCAGGCCGAATCCGCCCAAAAAGTTACCCGAGCTTCGGTGCGCACCCGGGAATTGCCTGCGTTGCGCGGGCTGATCTACGATCGAAATGGCGAGGCGGTCGTCCGGAATGCCCCGCTCTATCAGATTGCGATCGTGCCCGCGGAACTGCCCGACCGTGATGACACCATCCAACGCCGAATCGATCGCGTGGCCATCTACAACCGTCTGGCCGAAATCATCGCGCAACCCGGGCTCACGGCCGGCGACATTTTCACAAAAGTGCTGCAGCAGTCTGGCGTGGCACCTTATCGGCCCATTGTGGTCGCGGAAAACATCCCGCGCGAGACCGCCTTGTACATCCAGGAGCTGGCGCTGACGATGCCCGGTGTATATGCCCAAAGCGTTGGGTCGCGCTATTACCCGTACAAGGAGCTGTTGGGCAATATCCTGGGGTACATCGGGAAAGTGCCGGCCGGAACCGAAGCGGACTATGAACGAGATGGCTATGATGCTGGCGTCGACCGGGTCGGACTGTCAGGTATGGAGTTCCTGAATGAAAGCGATATGCGGGGGGTCAAGGGAACAGAATCCGTGCTCGAGGACGCCTCGGGTGAGGTCATCCAGCGCTATGGCACGACGCCGCCCCGTGAGGGCAACGGGGTCCGCCTGACAATCGATCTACGCCTGCAGAAGATCATCTCCGACGCCATGGTGACAGGCATGGCCAGGGTGAAATCGCCTCGCGGCGCTGTCGTCGCGCTTGATCCCAATACTGGCGAGGTGTTGGGCATGCTGGGTATTCCCGGGTTCGACAACAACCTTTTCACCCGGGGCAATATCACCCAGAAGGAACTCGACGAACTCTATAACAATCCGCACCTTCCGCTGCTCAATAAAGCCACCGACGACACGGTGCCGCCAGGATCAACCTTCAAGATCGTCACCGCGGCCGCCCTGCTCGAAGAAGGGGCCGTCGATCTCAATACGGTCATCTATGATCCGGGCGTGTTTACGGTGGAAAGTGAGATTGATCCAACCAATCCACGCGCTTCAAAGGACTTCTACTGCTGGATCGGTCTCACCGGCGGGTTGCATGGACCACAACGACTCGCCGATGCGCTCCGGAATTCCTGCAACACCTACTTTCGCAAAGCGGTTGGCGGATACAAGAAGGAAGGCATCGCGGGGATGGGGCCCGACAAGCTTGCCGAGTGGTCCCGCACGTTTGGCATCGGCGACTCGGCCGCGCGCACCGACCTCTCGCGCGTGCGCGGCTTCGCGCCGACCACGGCCTGGAAGCGGGCGACCTTCGGCGACGTCTGGACCGTCGGCGACAGCTACAACGTCGCGATTGGTCAGGGATACTTGATCGTCACCCCGCTTGAAATGGCGAATATCATCGCCACGATTGCAAATGGCGGGACACTCTACAAGCCGCGGATCGCGCGCGATGTCGTCGATGCGAATGGCGCCGTTGTGCGCTCGTTTGCGCCCGTGGTGGTGCGCACGCTGCCGATCAAACCACAGAACATGAAAGCCATTCAGGACGCGCTGGTCTCGGTCGTCGGGCCCGAAGGCACGGCCCGATCGGCGCAAATCCCCGGACTAACCTATGCAGGCAAGACCGGGACGGCCGAATTCTGCGACGATATCGCCCAGAAGACCGGGGTGTGCTATCCCGGTATCCGGGTGCAGCCGTCGCACGCCTGGTTCGTTGCCTATGCGCCCGCCGAGAAGCCCGCCATCGCGCTGGCCGTCTACATCTGGAATGGCGGTCAGGGTTCGGCCGTCGCGGCGCCCATTGCGCAGCGCATCCTCGCCGATTACTTCGGCTTGCCGCTCCCCAAGGATCAGCAAATCGTCAAGACTGAATAGACGCATGCCGCATGATTACCATAAAAGGACTCCGCCAGGGGCTGCTCATCGTTCTGGGCGATGGCACCTGGCACGAGCAACTGCGCGAGCTTGAAGCCAAACTCGCGGTCAGCGCCAACTTTTTCAAGGGCGGGCAGGTGACGTTGGACGTCAAATCCATGGCCCTTAGCCGCGACGATATTGAGCGGGCAAAGGCATTGCTGACAAGTTTTGAGGTCCAGCTCTGGGCCATTCTTAGCCAGAACCCGGAGACGACTCGAAACGCAGCCGCGCTCGGGTTGGAGCACACCCTGCCCAGCCCTGCCGCTCCGCGCGCGCGCAACGGCAGCCCCCCACCCGATTCGGCGCCGGGGCGCGGCAGTCCGGATGACCTTGCGACCGGCGAGCCTGCCGCCGCAAGCGAGCACGGCGACGAGGGAACGGATGGGGTGCTGGTCCGCCGGCGGGTGCGATCGGGCCAGGTCATCAGGCATCCCGGCCATATCGTGGTGCTGGGTGACGTAAATCCGGGCGCCCAACTTATCGCTGGCGGTGATATCATCGTCTGGGGAAAGTTGCAGGGATCAGCTCACGCGGGCGCGCTTGGCGATGCCAGCGCAATCGTGGGCGCGCTGATGCTGCATCCTTCCACGTTGCGCATCGCGGATACGCAACTGATTCAACCCGCCGCCGATCGCCGCCGGACCAAAGGGGCCAGCCTGGCCAGACTCGGCGACGCTGGCATCGACATCACAGCCTGGCAAGAGAAGTAAAGCATGCACGGAACAGTTATCACCATCACCTCCGGCAAGGGCGGCGTGGGCAAAACCACAACGACGGCCAACCTTGGCTGCGCGCTCGCCTTGCGCGGGCAGAAGGTCGTCATCTTTGACGGCGATATCGGCTTGCGCAATCTCGACATCATCATGGGTCTCGAGAACCGGATCATCTACGACGCAGTCGACTATGTCGAGGGCCGCTGCAAGCTCAAACAGGCTCTTATCCGCGACAAACGCGCGCCCGAACTGTATCTCCTGGCCACCGCGCAAACGCGCGACAAGACCGCGATGAACCCCGAGAAGATGGTGGCATTGTGCGACGAACTTCGCGCCGAGTTCGACTTCATCATCGTAGACTCGCCGGCTGGGATCGAACAGGGCTTTGAGACCTGTCTTGCGCCAGCCGACCGCTGTCTGGTCGTAACAAACCCGGAGGTCTCGTCGGTGCGGGATTCCGACCGGGTAATCGGTCTGATCGAATCGAAGGAAAAGGACCGGTCTGTCCATCTCATCATCAATCGGATCGTGGCGGCGCGGGTGAAGAAACAGGACATGCTTTCGGTTGATGACATCCATGAGGTGCTGTCTACCGAGATCATTGGCGTGGTGCCCGAAGACGAGGCGATCCTGTCGTCGACAAACCGAGGCACGCCGATCGCGCTGAGCGGAAAGGGCCCGGCTTCGGCGGCTTATGCAGATATCGCCCGCAGGATCATGGGTGAGGTCGTGCCATTGCAGCCACCGCAGAACGGCGGGCTTTTGCAGCGCCTGTTTGGCCGTGGTTAACTCAGTCGAAGCCCCAACGCCAGAGTCACATCGATGAGCATTTTCAAGCAATGGTTTAGCGGTCGAAAGAGCGCCAACTCCGCCAAACAGCGCCTGCAATTCGTGCTGATTCACGATCGCGCCGAGATCGCGCCCGGCATGCTGGAGGCCATCCGCGATGACATCATCAACGTCATCGCCAGCCGTCTCCAGATCGATCGAGACCGGGTGGCTGTCAATATCGAGGACGAGGGCGGCGAACGCCGGCTGATGGTCGACATCCCGCTCGCGCCGGTCACGCGCAAACGATGATGCCAGCTCATGCCTGATCGCCGACTTTGGCGCCACTTCGACTTCGTCATGATCGGGCTGATCGTGGCGCTCCTGGTCGGCGGCATCGCGATGGTACGCAGTGCTACGCGCGGCGACCCCGTCATCGAGGGACTGCCATTTGCCCAGGCGGTCACCGCCCTGGCCGGTCTGGGCGTAATGCTGCTGGTCGTCGTCACCGACTACGGGCTGCTCAAGAATGTGGCAATCCCGCTGTATTTGGTCACGCTGGCCTCGCTTGCGGCCGTGCTGATCTTCGGCACCGATCGGTTTGGCGCCCGGCGCTGGTTTCAGATTGGCTCCTTAGACCTGCAACCCGGCGAGATTGCGAAGATCCTGCTCACGGTCGTGCTGGCCTATATCATCGCGAGCCGGCAGGGTCGTCGACCGTATTTTGAGACGATCGGTCTGACACTGCTCGCGGTTGCGCCGTGCGTATTCCTGATCATGCGTCAGCCAAATCTGAGCACGGCGCTGACGATTGTCTTCATCTGGCTGGCAATCGTTTTCGTGGGGGGCATCGAGCGCCAGCATGCGGTCGTAATGGTTGTGGCCGGCATCGCCATGATCCTCATCATCCAACAACTCGGGCTGGTCCAGACCTATCAGATTGAGCGCGTCGAAAAACTACTCGGTATCAATGTGGCCGCCGGAGATACGTACCAGATCGATCAGGCCCGGCTTGCGCTCTCATCGGGCGGATTGACCGGATTGGGCTATCAAACCGGAACGTTCTCGCAGCTTCGGCTTGTCCCGGCCCGCCACACCGATTTCATCTATTCGGTAATTGGCGAAGAGCTTGGATTTGCGGGCGCGATCACTTTTCTCGTTCTGATTCTGCTAGTCATCGCCCGTGCCCTGCGAGCGGCCTGGCTTTCGCGTGACACTTTTGGCCGGTTACTGTGTGTGGGCGTGGCGGCGATGTTGTTCCTGCAGACCTACACCAATGTCGGAATGCAGCTCGGCATCCTGCCTGTGACGGGCGTCGTGCTGCCGTTCGTCAGTTATGGGCGAAGCAATCTGCTCACGCTGCTGGCGGCCGTTGGTATTGTCGAGAGTGTGGTGATGCGCCACCGCCGGCTCGAATTCTAGTCGTTTTCCCAAAAACTTCCGGCGAGATTACGCTCACCGCGCTACGCGCCGAGAGTGTAATCTCGCCGGAGTTTTTTTCAGTCATTGCAGGCGAAGCAGGACCGGGGCATGGGCCCACAGCGTCTCAAGCCCGTAATAGGCGCGCAAACGGGGAGTCATGATGTGGACGACGACATCGCCATAGTCGACGAGCATCCAGCCTGAATCTGCCTCGCCTTCCACAGTGCGCGGCGAGACGTTGAATTCTGCCCGCACAACCTCTCGGACATGCGAAGCGACCGCCTCAAGCTGCCGATCAGACGGCGCCGAGCAGATGACAAAATAGTCGAAAGCGGTGGCGAGGGCACGCAAATCGAGCAAGAGGGTGTTCTCGGCCTTCTTGTCGTCGGCGGCGGTCGCCGCTACGCGGCCGAGGGCAAGGGCACGGGGGTCTGCGGGCGCTTCGGCCCGCCTGGCAATGGTGGTTGGAATAGCGCGTTCTCCTTCGGCGGCATTATATACTTCCGACGCTTGTTTCCGCAATCTGCTCTCATCGCCTTCCTCTTACCGCTTGGCCTTTGGCTCATCCTGGTGGCCTCGGCTCAACGCACATTGCAGCCCAGAGCTGCCGCCGCCGGATTGATCGCCCTGGCGGTCAGCGCGCTGGTTTACCTGGCCATCGGCTTTGGCCTCATGTTCGGGGGTGTTGGCTTCCTGGGTGGGCAGGGCCGGTTTGCTGAACTGAGCGCCTATTTTGCGCTGCCGGTCGACGGCAGCGTGTGGGCGATTGCCGGCCTTAAGGGCCTCTTCCTGGATGGGGTTACCAACGGCAAGGCGCTTTTCGTCGCGTGGTTGCCGCTCGCCCAGGCCTGCGCCACGCTGGCAGCGGTGCCGCTCTGGCGCCGATACAGCCTGTTTGCCATCGCCGTTGCGTCCGCGCTTGCCACGCTGGCGTTTTCGTTGGTCGGCATGGCGACGTGGGGAGGCGGTGTCGGTGCGTCGTTGGCGATCCAGCTTCGTCTCGGGCATGGCCCGATCGATTTCGGAGGGCTCGGTGTCGCGGGTGTGATTGCGGGGCTCTTTGCTCTCCTGGTTACGCGACGTCGATTGGGCGCGGCGCCCCCATTGCCCGAATCGCCCCACCCCCTGCGGGCGGTCGCCGGGATCGGCCTGGCATTCATCGGCGCAGCAAGCCTCGTGGAGGCCAATCCCCTGGCCGCGCTGCCGCAGGCGGCGATACCGGACTATGCGATCGTGATCGTCACGGCAGCCAGCGTGGCGAGTCTGTCGAGCCTGGCCTATTCTGTGTTTGTATCCAGACGCCCAAGCATTGAAACGGTGACCGCCTCGATGTTGGCGGCATTGATAGCAGTCTCAGCAGGCGCGATGTCCCTGCCGATCTGGGCGGCAGCCCTGCTTGGCCTCGTCTCCGCCCTCAGCGTCATCGGCGGCGGGTTTCTGTGGAATGGCAATGTCGATGGCGCCGACACGGGCCTGGGCGTTCCGCGATTGCTTATTCCGGCCGCGCTGGGTCTGCTGGCCGCCGGGATCGCCGCGACCGGCGCCTATGGCGCGGGTGTGAACGGCATCGGCGCCGACGCGTATCTTGGCACGCGCGGTTTGGGCGTGTCAGGGTTGATTGGATCGTCAGGCGGTGTGGCTGACCCGGGCCAGGCGACGGCCCAGGTTGCGCTTCTGATCCTGTGCGCTGGAGTGGCGGTTGTGCTTGGCCTGCCTCTGCGACTTTTCACCGTCACCGAATTGGCGATCGAAACAGTGACCGAGCCGGTGATGGTTCAAGCGCCGGTTAAGACGCATCTGCCGGCGCGCGCGATCGAGACACCACTCGACGTCACTGGCGGGCCCCTGCGGGTAAAAGTGGCGCCGGACATCTCATCCGCCGCGCCGATACCCGTTCCAATCCTTGCAGCCGTACCCGAACCGTTCGAGCCGCCGGACGGCGCCGTCCAATTGCCCGCTCAACCGGCCCCGCCGATGCGCGCAGCGGGCGCAATCGCGCCTCCAGCGCCGGCCACGCGCAGCACGACATCCGGGCCAGCCGTCCGCGCCCCGAACCTTCTGGAACGCCTGCGCGGAAGTCGCCCAGCCGAAAAACCCAAACCCGTTGGCCAGGCCCGCCGGGTCGCCTATCCCGTGCGGGTCGGCGGACGCCGGCTGGTTCTGCGCGCGATGCCACCCGAGAACCAGCCTCCTGAAGAGGAAAAAAACACTGACCAGCCGTGAGCCAATCGCGGCCGGCGCGGCATCGCCATTCCAATCCCGGTCGGGCCGGCTCGCGACCTTACGACATTCTTAACGATAACGAACAGGATGCGCTTTCGGCCCCAAGCCCGATACACTGTCTGCGGTGATTAGGAGGCGGACGGCCCTGCAGGCAATTACGGCGGCGCTCATGCTCGCCGCGTGCGGTGGCGCTGCGGCCCCGACGATGCCGCCGGTGACGCAAGTGGCCGCCGCACCGCCAACGGCGACAGTTCAGCCGTCAGCGACCCAATTGCCGGCCGCCTCCTCCACAGCGGCATCCGCAACACGCATCCAACCCACCGCGATCGCTCAAGCGCCTGGCGCGACGGCGCAGCCCACTCGCATTCCGGCAACGTATAAAGGGATCGAACAGGGACTGACAGACGAAGGCTTCCCGTATCTCGGAAAGTCGGGCGCGCTGGTCACTCTGACGGACTACTCCGATTTCCTCTGAACGGAATGCCGCGGTCACGTGTTGACCGAAGAGCCAGTCCTCATCGAGGAGTTTGTGCGCGCGGGCAAGGTCAAGCTGGTCTTCAGGGACGTGCTAAATCATGGTGAGCGCAGCTTGCGCGCTCACGAGGCGGCATCCTGCGCCGGGCGGCAGCAGCAGTTCTGGGGCATGCACGAGATCCTGTTCCGCGACCAGCCCGAAACGTTGGCGATAGATAATGCAGGTCTCGTCGCGCTGATGAAGAAGAAGGCCGCCGGCCTGCCCGACATAAATCAGGCCGAATTCGCCGCCTGTGTCGATCAGCGCCAGACGCTCTCTCGAATCCAGGCCACCGACGCCGAGCAACGCAAACGCGGGATCAACACGCAACCCATATTTGAGATTGGCGCCCAGCGTTACTACGGGCGGAGACCCATCGCAGGCTGGCGCGAGATTCTCGGCGCCGCCGCAAAGTAGGGACTTGGCGGCGTTTCGAGGGGCGAGGCCAAACGCCTTCGTTCCCACAGTCGGCGCATTTTCATGGCGGGGCAACCGGCCCCAAATGGGCCGGCCATCCCGCCGCCGATCAGGCCGCGACGGCGACTTCGGGCACGTCCACCACGCCCGCGCACACAAGACAGCGGGCCTTGCCCTTGCCCGCATCCACCATCAGGCCGCCGTCGCCGGTCGGGCACGGGAAGGCCAATGGGCGCTGCCAGGTCGTGAAGTCGCAGGCCGGATAGGTAACGCAACCATAGAATGAGCGATTGCCTTTCTTCATCTTGCGTTCCGCAAGCCGGCCGCCGCATTTCGGGCAGACTACGCCCGGCAGCGTGATCGGCTCGGTGTGGGTGCACTTGGGATACCGGTCGCAGCCGATAAAGCGGCCTGTTCGGCTGGTCCGATACACCAGGCGCCCTTCAAGGCAAGTCGGACAAGTGTCGCCGGTGTATTCAATCACCCGGGCCACTTTTTCAATGCTCGCGGCGGCATCCTTCACCGACTGGCGGAACGGATCATAAAACTCATGCAGTACGGGCTGCCAGGCGCGGGCGCCGGTCTCGATGTCGTCAAGCTCGTCCTCAACATGGGCGGTAAAGCCCACGTCAACGTAACGGGAGAAGTTCCCCACCAGCAGGTCGCTCACTTGAAAGCCGAGCTCCGTAGGGCGCAACTGTTTGCTCTCGCGGGTGACATACTGGCGCGACTGGATCGTGGTCATGATCGCGGCGTATGTGCTCGGCCGGCCGATGCCGTATTCCTCGAGCGCCTTGACCAGGCTGGCCTCGGTGTAGCGCGGCGGCGGCGCGGTGAAGTGCTGCTCGGGGACCAGACGGATCAGATTCAGCCCCTCGCCCGATTCGACGGAGGGCAGGCGCCGATCGCGGCCCTCATCCTCTTCTGCAGGCTTTTCGCCTTCGTCATGCCCTTCTTCGTAGATCTTGAGAAAGCCCGAGAACTTGATGATGGAGCCCGTCGCCCGGAAATGGTACTCAGGCGTGCCATTTGCAGACAGCGCCGCGCCGCGCATGCGCGCATCGATGTCGATGGTCGTCGCGTCGAAGATGG